>JAZQWD010000146.1:0-12270 GCA_045632165.1 Acutalibacteraceae bacterium
TATCTTCAAGGGCTCTTGCCTTATTACCGAAGATGCTTTAAATAAAATTGACGAGCTTGGCGCTTTGGCTCCCCTTCACAACCCTGCACACGTTTTGGCTATTAAGGCTTGCATTAAAACCTTTGGTAATGAAAAGCCCCAGGTTGCAGTGTTTGATACCTCTTTCCACCAAACAATGCCCGAGCACGTTTATATGTTTGCTCTTCCTTACGAATATTATGAAAAATACGGCGTTCGTAAATACGGCGCTCACGGTACAAGCCACCACTTTGTAAGCGACCGTTGCGCTGTGCTTGAAAATAAGGACAAGAAGGACCTTAAAATTATTACCTGCCACCTTGGTAACGGTTGTTCAATTACCGCTGTTAAAGACGGTCTTTGCTATGACACATCAATGGGCTTTACTCCCCTTGACGGCTTTATGATGGGTACCCGTACAGGTACACTTGACCCCTCTGCTTTAACCTTTATTGCTGAAAAAGAAAACCTCACACCTGCTGATATCAACCGTATTTGCAACAAGGAATCAGGCGTATTCGGTATATCAGGCGTTTCTAACGACAACCGTGACGTTGCTGCAGCTGCTGAAGCAGGCAACCACCGCGCTCAGCTTGCTATTGATATGCAACGTTATCAAATTCTTAAATTTGTTGGTTCTTACGTTGCTGCTATGAACGGTGTTGATGCTATCGTATTTACAGGCGGTATTGGTGAAAACGACGGTGAACTTCGCAAGTACGTTTGCGAAAACCTTGCTTACCTCGGCGTTAAGATTGACAACGAAAAGAACGCTATCCGCGGTGAAGAAGTTAAAATTTCTACCGACGACAGTAAGGTTAACGTTTACATTATTCCCACCAATGAAGAACTTGCTATCGCTCGTGATACTTTGGCTATTATTTCAAAATAATTTAAGGGTGTTTTACTATGAACATTAATGAAATTAAAAATAAAATTCAAAACGGTGGCTTTGATAACGATTTTGTAATGCTTTACGGGGAAACCGAAAAAGCAAGGGCTCGTTATTTTGAAGCAGTTTGCGAATTCGAAAAGCTTTTCCCTACTGAAAACGGAATACGCCTTTTCTCTGCCCCCGGTCGTACCGAGGTTGGCGGTAACCATACCGACCACCAGCACGGTCGCGTGCTTGCAGGCGGCGTTGATATGGACGTTATTGCGGTTGTGGCTTTAAACAATGACGACGTTGTTCGCGTTAAATCACGCGGTTATGATATGGACGTTATCGCACTTAACGACCTTGAAAAACAAGAAAAAGAAATTGGTCGTGCTTCTTCACTTATCCGCGGTGTTTGCTATAAGTTTAAAGAACTTGGCATCGAACTTCAGGGCTTTAACGCTTACACCACTTCAAACGTATTAAAAGGCTCGGGTCTTTCCTCATCTGCCGCTTTTGAAGTGCTTATCGGTAATATTTTAAACGGTATGTTTGCCGACAATAAAATTACTCCTATTGAAATTGCTAAAATCGGTCAGTTTGCTGAACGCGATTATTTTGGTAAGCCCTGCGGTCTTTTGGACCAAATGGCAAGCTCACTCGGTGGCTTTACATACGCTGACTTTAATGACCCCGCAAACCCCGTTACTGAAAAGATTGACCTAGATATTAAAAAATACGGCTATACCCTTTGTGTTGTTGATACAGGCGGAAATCACGCTAACTTAACACAAGACTATGCTGATATTACTATTGAATGTAAGGAAATAAGCAATGCTTTAGGTGTTGATTTCTTACGCGATGCTGATGAAAGCGAATTTTACAAAAATATTCAAACTCTTCGTAAAGAATACGGCGACCGCGCTGTACTTCGTGCAATTCACTTCTTCGGTGATAATGCAAGAGTATTAGACCAACGTGCCGCACTTAAAGAAGGTCGCTTTGAAGATTTCCTTAAAATGGTTAACGCTTCGGGTCAGTCATCTTATGATTGTCTCCAAAACCTTTACTCTACCTCTGCTGTTAAGGAACAGGGCTTATCCCTTGCAATTATCTTAACAAAGCAGTTCTTAGGTGATAAGGGTGCTTGCCGTGTTCACGGTGGCGGCTTTGCAGGTACTATTCAGTGCTATATTCCGACTGAAATGCTTAATGATTACAAGACAATGATTGAATCGGCTTTCGGTCTTGGCTCTTGCAGCGTTTTATCTATTCGCCCCGTTGGTGGTTATGAAATTAAATAACTGATAAAAACTTAGCACCCAACTTTCGTTGGGTGCTTAATTTTATTTGTTTTTAAATGTATTAAAAACAAACGTAAATATTTCTTTTTGCTTTTCCTTTGATAAATTTCTGTACATCGTTATTATATGACCTTCGCGGTCATCTAACAAATAACACTCGTCAGGAATAATTACATACGGTTTTGTTACATCTAAATCATCATATAAAAACTCGCGTACATCAACCTTAAAAAAATCAGCAAGCATTACCAATTCCTCACCGTCAAATGTACCTGTGCGTTCGCGCTTTGAAAAATTATTAGCGTTCGTATTGAATAATCTTGCAACCTGATACTGTTTGTATTTTAGTTTCTTTCGGATTTTTCGTATGCGTTCATTAACCTTATTCATATAAATACCCCATAAAATAAAAAAGTGCGCAACCAAAGTTACGCACCGAAAAATGCATAACTTTGACCTGTTGCGACACAGTTCACTCCAATAGCGGGATATGAAATCAAAGCATACATTTTTACCAAAAGTATGCCCACTATTAAAGTATATTCAACTGTGTCGCAAAATTAGTTTACCACGATTTAAATAAAAAATCAAGATTTAAATAATAAATTGGGGTTTAACGGTGAGATGGATTTACATTGAAATCACGCGTAGGGGCAGGCGTCCTCGACTGCCCGTTAAAATTCTACTGTGTTTGCGGACAGTCCGGGAGGCCTGTCCCTACAATGTGCCTTCAATTCAACCGCCCGACAAACTATAATTTGAAATATAAAACGCCGAGATAAATCTCGGCGTTAAATTTATACTTTATTCTTTTTAAATTCGGGTAGTTGCGCGATAATTATTGCAGCGAACATTACGATACAACCGATAATTTCGTTTGGTTTTAATACCGATTTTGAGAAAAGCACACCGCCCAAAACAGCAAACACGCTTTCAAAGCTCATAACGATTGAGGCAACCGATGGCTCGGCATATTTTTGACCGACAATTTGAAGAGTGTATGCAATACCGCTTGACATTATACCGAGATATAAAATCGGCAAAGCGCCGTTTAGCAATGCATTTAATGATAATGTATTTAAATCAAAAATTAAGGCGCATATAGTTGAAATTACACCTACAACGAAAAACTGCATTATTGAAAGCTTAACCCCGCCGGTAATACCAACGTATTTATCAACCGCCAAGATTTGAAGCGCAAATGCAATAGCGCAACAAAATACAATAATATCGGCAAAATAGAAGGCATCAAGCCCGTTTGCAAGGCATAAAAGATAGATACCGATGGTAGCCAAAATACCGCCGCACCATACAAAAAACGGAACCTTTTTGCGAAGCACGATGGAAAAAATCGGTACTAAAATTACGTATAAAACGGTTAAAAAGCCCGCGTGGGTTTCGGCAGGCGCACCTTTAGGGTAAAGGGCAATGCCAAACTGTTGCAAATTCATTGCAACCGCTAAAAACCCGCCGCACATTAAAGCAGCCGCAAGATATTTCTTTTTGCCCGCCTTATCAGTTGGTAAAAAGGTCGCCTTTGTTTTTAAATTGGTAACCTTCCAAAAAACGAACAAGAAGATTGAGGCTATAAACGACCTTAAAGCATTAATAGTAAAGGTGGGTACGCTGTCGCTTATTTGGTTTTGGGCAACAAAAGCCATACCCCAAATAAGGGCGGCAAGGGCAAGTATTAAACTACCCTTTAAGTTATTTTGCTTCATTTAATTTATCCTTTCGCATTGTGAGTGAAATACGTTTTTTATTTACGTCAACACCCAATACCCAAACCTTAACAATATCGCCAACCTTTAAAACCTCGCTGGGATGCTTGATAAAGCGGTTTGTAATGTGGGAAATATGAACTAAACCGTCTTGATGAACACCTATATCCACAAACGCGCCAAAATCGATAACGTTACGAACAGTACCTGTAAGCTCCATACCTGCTTTAAGGTCTTCCATAGACATAATATCGGTACGGAGTAGCGGCGCGGGTAATTCGTCACGCGGGTCACGACCGGGACGTTCAAGTTCTTTTACAATATCTAAAAGTGTGGGCTCACCAACGCCAATTTCGGCAGCCACCTCGCTTACACCCTTTGCGTTTACCTTTTCGGACAAGACGGTCAAAGCACCGTTTTTCAAATCCTTATCGGTATAATCACAAAGCTTAATAAGTTTTTCGGCGGCATCATAGCTTTCGGGGTGAACCGAGGTATTATCAAGCGGATTTTTACCGTCGGTAATACGTAAGAAGCCCGCGCATTGTTCAAAGGCCTTTGGGCCAAGCTTTGAAACCTTTTTAAGTTGACTTCTATTGGTAAAACGGCCGTTTTCTTCGCGGTATGCAACCACGTTTTTAGCAACCGCAGGGCCAAGACCTGAAACGCGTGCCAAAAGTTGAACAGAGGCGGTGTTTAAATCAACACCAACCGAGTTAACGCAATCTTCAACAACGCCGTCAAGCGCACCGTTTAACTGATTTTGGGGCATATCGTGTTGATATTGACCTACACCGATTGCCTTAGGATCAATTTTAACAAGCTCGGCAAGGGGGTCTTGTAATCTTCTTGCAATAGATACCGCGCTACGAAGTGATACGTCATAATCGGGGAATTCTTCCGCCGCCAATTTTGAAGCCGAATAAACACTTGCACCCGCTTCACTTACAACCATATACGAAAGACCGTCGTTAAGCTCTTTAATAACGTCAGCGGCAAAAACCTCGGTTTCGTGACTTGCAGTACCGTTACCGATAGCAAACACCTGAACACCGTGCTTTTTAACAAGCGCTTTTACAATAATCTTAGCGTTTTCAATATCGCTTTTCGGGGGTGCGGGGTAAATAACACCTGTATCAAGCACCTTACCCGTACCGTCTACAACCGCAACCTTACAACCGGTACGGTAACCTGGGTCTAACCCTAAAACAACCTTATCGTTTACAGGCGGTTGCATTAAAAGTTGCTGTAAATTGGTAGAAAATACTTTAATAGCAGAGGTTGACGCGCGGTCGGTAAGTTCGCTTCTGATTTCGCGTTCAATCGACGGGAAAATAAGTCGACTATAAGCATCTTTTGCGGCTGCAACCACCGTATCGGTAGCGGGGCTACCCTCTTTAATATGATTTTTAGCGATTATAAACATCGCCTTGGCTTCATCAAATTCAATCGAAACCTTTAAAAATTCTTCTTTTTCGCCGCGGTTTATTGCCAAAATTCTATGATCGGCAATTTTTGAAAGCGCTTCGCTATATTCACCGTACATTTCGTAAACGTCGAGGTCTTCCTTTGCGCCCTTAACGTTCAAAATACCGTGAGCCATACAAACAAAACGCATACGCTTTCTTATATCAGCATCGTCGGAAATCTTTTCAGCGATAATATCCATAGCGCCTTGAAGCGCATCTTCAGCAGTTTCTACACCAAGTTCGGCATTTATAAAATCAGCCGCTAATTCAATAGGCAATTTGCAGTCGGGCGCTTGCTCGTAAATAATATCAGCCAATGGTTCAAGACCCTTTTCTTTAGCAACGCTTGCTCTTGTCTTGCGCTTTTTCTTATATGGACGGTAAATATCGTCAAGCTCAGTTAAGGTTTGAGCCGCTTCAATAGCCGCGATAAGCTCGTCAGTTAAAGCGCCCTGTTCTTCGATAGAGGCCTTAATTTTTTCGCGGGTTTCATCCATATTACGAAGATAGTTGAGTCTTTCGGATAGTTCACGCAAAACCTGATCATCAAGCGAGCCGTGTGCTTCTTTGCGGTAACGAGCAATAAACGGAATAGTATTACCCTCATCGATAAGCTTTACGGTATTTTCTACCTGATAGGTTTTAAGGGAAAATTCCTGAGTTAATTTTTCTATAATGTTAATAACAATCACCTATTTCTCGGTTTTAATTTCTATTTTGCCGTCATCGACATAAAAGGTTATATCACCCTTTGTGTCGGTACGGTAGATTTTTGCATTTACATTTTCAAGTGCTTTTGTTGTTTCAATGTGCGGGTGTCCATATTCATTACCCTCACCCGATGAAATAACAGCATATTCGGGTTTAGCATACTGTAAAAATTCATAACCAGTACCGCTTTTACTGCCGTGGTGTGCAACCTTTAAAACGTCGCAGTCAATATCCTTAGTGCGATATAGTAAATTTTCTTCTGCCAATCGTTCACCGTCACCTGTGAATAAGAATTTCACACCCTGAATTTCCGCCATAATATAAATCGAACGGTCGTTTTCATCGTTACAGTTATAATAACCCAAAACCGTAATTTTAAATTCGCCAAGGGTAAAATTTAGTCCGTAAATACCCTCGTAAAAACTACCGCTTTGCTTTAAAATACTTTCCTTTGCTTCATTTGCTTTATCAATGTTATAACGGTTAATTTCAGGACCAATCATATTCTTTATAGGATAAGCGGCGGCAATTTCACTAAAAGCACCAATATGGTCGGTATGATAGTGCGATGCAATAAACATATCAATTCGCTTTATATTTAAGCGGTTTAAATCGGCTAGTACGGCATCGCTTGAAAGTGCTTCACCCGTATCAATAACCGCACAATAGCCGTTGCTGTAAATTATTGCGCCGTCACCCTGCCCAACGTCCATAAACTTGATAAAATCATCATCATAGTTTACTAAAGCGCCCGAATTTTTACCTGTAAAAAGCGACGGGTTGCGAACGTAAAACAGTAAAATAGTGAAAACAACGATGCAAAGCACCGCTGTTATCACTGTAAATATTTTTCGTTTATTGACTTTAAAGGTCATACTTCATCTTCGCCTGCGGCTTCCATTTCCATAAGCTGGTCGGAAGTGATAAGCACCTTACGTGGCTTCGAGCCCTCGTAACCGCCGACAATACCGCGTTGTTCCATTTCGTCAATAATACGTGCGGCACGGGCATAGCCAAGCTTTAATTTTCTTTGCAAAAGCGAGGTTGATGCAAGACCGTTTTCCACAACAACGCGAATAGCGTCCTTAATCATGGGGTCTTCATCAGGACCGTCTTCCTCAACACCTGTGCGTTGTTTCTTTTCAATAGCTGCTTGACGTTCAATTTCGTTCATAACGTCTTCATCATAGCAAACAGTACGGTCACCCTTAACAAAGTTAACAACCGCGCTAATTTCTTCATTACTTACAAAGCAACCCTGCAAACGGGCGGGCTTTGAAGTGCCAACGGGATTAAATAACATATCACCGCGACCAAGAAGCTTTTCAGCACCTGCTTGGTCAATAATAGTACGGCTATCAATTTGAGAAGAGGTAGTTAACGCAATTCGTGTGGGAATATTTGCCTTAATAACACCTGTAATAACGTCAACCGACGGGCGTTGGGTTGCCAAAATCATATGTATACCTGCGGCACGCGCTTTAGCGGCAAGGCGGGCAATATGATCTTCAACCTCTTTAGAAGCGGTTTGCATCAAATCAGCAAATTCGTCTATCATAATAACGATATATGGCATTTTTTCCACTTCGGGCTCGTCCACAAGACCTTCCACAACCTCGTTATATTCGTCAATATTTCTTACCTTACGGTCGGAAAGCATTTTATAACGCTTTTCCATTTCGCCAACCGCCCAACCAAGTGCACCTGCGGCTTTGCGAGGGTCGGTAACAACAGGCACCATAAGGTGAGGAATACCGTTATATGGCTCAAATTCAACCGTTTTAGGGTCGATAAGTAAAAGCTTTAATTCTTCGGGTGTGTTTTTATACAATAAGCTGATAATAATCGAGTTTGTGCAAACTGATTTACCTGAACCGGTAGCACCCGCGATAAGACCGTGAGGCATTTTTGCAATATCAGTTGTGATAATATTACCCGTGATATCCTTACCCAAAGCAACGGTTAATTTAGATTTAGCCGAAGTAAATTCGGGTGCTTCCAAAATTTCGCGTATACCAACCGCGCGCTTTTCCTTGTTAGGAACTTCAATACCAACAGCGGCTTTATTAGGAATAGGCGCTTCAATACGAACGTTACCTGCGGCCAAGTTAAGGGCGATATCGTCCGCCAAAGCAGTAATTTTGCTAATTTTAACACCTGCACAGGGTTGCAATTCGTAACGTGTAACGGTAGGACCGCGGCTAATATCAACAATTCGGGTTTCAACACCAAAGCTGCGAAGCGTTCTAACAAGATGTTCAGCCGTGTCAGAATTATCTTCTGCCACAAGACCGCCCGAGCGTGTATCCTTCAAAAGTGAAGTAGGCGGGTAAACGTAGCGCTTGTCAGTAGCGGTTTCAAGATTTTCCTTAACCTCTTCAGTAAAGCTTTCGGTTTCGGCTTTCATATCAATAACAATTTTTTCTTCCTCAACCTTAGCGGGTTTTTCTTCCGCTTTAGCAGCTTCTAAAGCAATGTCAAGCTTTTCCTTGTCCTCTGCACCGTCGGGCTTAACGATAACCGCCGCGTTATTTTCTTCGGGACCGCTTTCGTCCTTATATGCTTTTATAAGGCGCTTGCTCTTATAAGGTAATTCGCTTTGTTCCTTTTGACGTTCTTTAATACTGCCGTCAACAGGCACGTCAACGTTAAAGCCCTTAACAACCTTAATTTCTTTATCGTCCTTCTTTTGGTATGCGTTTTCAACCTGTTCAGCCACTGCCTTTGCGGGCTTTTTAAACATTTTAAACAAGCTGATAAGCGTTGTACCGGTAATTATCATTACAAGCACAAACATAAGTAGAATTACGGTTATTGCCGCACCTGTTTTACCGAATAAAAGATAAATGGGTTGACCGATAAGCGCGCCTACAAAGCCACCGCTTTTAAGCGAAATACCGTTTGTATATGCCTTGCCAAGGTGTAACCAAAAGCTAATATTTGGTGTGTGCTTTGAAAAAATATCAATCGTAGCACCGATAAGGGAAATTAAAACACCGCCCTCTACAAGCTTTGCAATAGTGTTGTTGGTTAACTTTTCCATAGAAATAAATACCGATACAATACCAACAAAAAACGGTACTGCATAAGCGGTAACACCGAAAAGACCGAAAACAAAATTATGTAACCAAAGCCAAACGTTTTCGCCCGTTATAAATACAACACAAAGTAAAAATACAGCTACCGCGAAGCCAATTACCGAATAAAGCTGACGCTGTGCGGCAAGTGACTGCTTTGTCTGTTTTTGTGGTTTGCGTTTTGTAGTTCTTTTCTTTTTAGTTGCCAAAAAAATCTTCTCCTTAGTTTTAATATGTACAGGGCGAAAATCACCCTTTTGTTTCAATTAATTCATAAAGCCCCGAAATAACGTCGGAAAGATTGCCCACCTTATCAATAAGACCAACCTCAACTGCCCTGTCACCCGATAAAACACTGCCAACGTCGGTCACCATTTCGCCCGTGTTCATCATAAGGCGGGTAAAGCTTTCACTGTCGATTTTAGAATTGCGACAAACAAAATCGGTTATTCTTTCCTGCATACGCTGAAAATGGTTTAGCATTTGCGGTACACCGATAAAAAGACCGTTGCTTCTTACAGGGTGCACTGTCATTGTTGCCGACGGCGCAATATAAGAACGCTTAGCAGAAACCGCAAGCGGTACGCCTATTGAATGACCGCCGCCCAAAACCAAAGATGCGGTGGGCTTTTTCATACCTGAAATAAGCTCGGCAATGGCAAGCCCCGCCTCAACGTCACCGCCAATAGTATTTAAAATTACCAAAAGCCCTTCAATTTCCTGCGATTCTTCCACCGCTACAAGCTGGGGTATAATATGCTCGTACTTTGTCGATTTGCTGTTTTCATTTAAAACGGTGTGCCCTTCAATTTCACCAATTATGGTAAGGCAATAAATTTTGTGCTTACCGTCAGATGCAACCACCGACCCGAACTCTTTTATTTCTTCACTTTTTTCATTTTTTAAAGAATTATTATCCATTAAAATCACCCAATTTTATTATGGAAGGATTTTAACAAAAAATTCATACATAATAATTATATCATATCTATATTAATTTAACAAGTAATTTTAATTTTAAAGACTTTAAAAAGTTGTTGCGATTTCAACAAACTTATGTTATTATTAATTTACAA
This sequence comes from Acutalibacteraceae bacterium, assembly GCA_045632165.1. GTDB lineage: Bacteria > Bacillota > Clostridia > Oscillospirales > Acutalibacteraceae > UBA737. The sequence goes on from JAZQWD010000146.1 coordinate 10,254, forward strand.
ATTATTCACAAATTCGACAAAGAGGTATTTTATGAGAGCAGACGGAAAACGACTTCGCCATACCGACCCTATGTATAGGGTTGCGGCACATATTATGGATAAACGCGTTGACTCTATGAATATGACTACCATTGACATACCCTATGAGCCGATGCAAGAATACATAAACAAAAAACGTAAAGACGGTGTAAGAATAAGCCATTTGGCACTTGTTATTGCGGCATATATCCGCACAATGGCGGAATATCCCCAGCTTAACCGTTTTATTGTTAATAAAAAGGTTTACACCCGTAACGAAATTGCTATTGGTATGGTGGTTTTGAAATCAGGCGAGGATAGTAACGGTACAATGTCTAAAATGTATTTTGATAAAACAAATACCATTTTTGAAGTTAACAATATTATTAACAAATACGTTGAGGAAAACCGCGTAAATCCTGAAAATAACGGTACTGAAAAGATTATTAAATTCCTTTTAAGTGTTCCCGGTCTTTTGAGAGTTGGCGTTAACGTTCTTAAATGGATGGATAAACACGGTCTTTTGCCTAAGTTTATTATTGATATGTCACCCTTCCACATGAGTATGGGCATTACAAATTTGGCATCTATCCGCACAAATCACATTTACCACCACTGCTACGAATTCGGTACTACAAGCATATTCTTGGCAATGGGCAATTTGCGTGAAGTACCCAAACGCAAAGGCGATGAAATTACCTTTGTTCGTTCAATGCCTATCGGTGTTGTTATGGACGAACGCGTATGTTCGGGTAGTTATTTTGCTCTTGCATTTAAAACACTTAAAAAATATCTTGCTAATCCTGAACTTTTGGAACTCCCACCCGAAAAGGTTTTAGAGGATGAAGATAAATAATAACCAATAAAATAATTAAAGTCCGTTAAAATTTTGTCAATATAATGCTTGATTTTAACGGGCTTTTAGTATACAATAATAAGGTAATTTTTTAAACGGAGGAATTAAAAATGTTAGTATCCGCAAAAGATATGCTTCAAAAAGCAAAAGCCGGCAAATATGCTGTTGGCCAATTCAACATCAACAACCTTGAATGGACAAAGGCCATTCTTTTAACCGCACAGGAACTTAACTCTCCTGTTATCCTCGGTGTTTCTGAAGGCGCAGGTAAATATATGTGCGGCTATAAGACCATCGTTGGTATGGTTAACGGTATGATTGATGAACTCGGCATTACTGTTCCTGTTGCTCTTCACCTCGACCACGGCAGCTATGAAGGCGCTAAGAAGTGCATTGACGCAGGTTTCTCTTCAGTTATGTTCGACGGTTCACACTACCCCATTGAAGAAAACATTGCAAAAACTAAAGAATTAGTTGCTATCTGTGACGAACTTGGTCTTTCACTCGAAGCTGAAGTTGGTTCTATCGGTGGTGAAGAAGACGGCGTTGTAGGCGCAGGCGGATGTGCTGACCCCAACGAATGTAAGATGATTGCTGACCTCGGCATCACAATGCTCGCTGCAGGTATCGGTAACATTCACGGTAAGTACCCTGAAAATTGGGCAGGTCTTAGCTTTGACACTCTTGATGCTATTCAACAGCTCACAGGTGATATGCCTCTCGTTCTTCACGGCGGTACAGGTATCCCCGCTGATATGATTCAAAAGGCAATTTCACTCGGCGTTTCTAAGATTAACGTTAACACCGAATGTCAATTAGCTTTCGCTGCTGCAACACGTGAATACGTTGAAGCAGGCAAAGACTTAAGCGGTAAGGGCTTCGACCCCAGAAAGCTTCTTGCTCCCGGCTTTGAAGCAATCAAGGCAACCGTTAAGGAAAAGATGGAACTTTTCGGTTCTGTAAACAAGGCATAATTTAGAATTATTGCAAAATTTAAGCGGTAGAAACCTAATGTTTCTACCGCTTTTTTTATTATAATAAAAACGGACGCATAAGAGAGACACTTTGTAAAGAAGTTGTCTCTCTCGTTTTTTATCTATATAAAACAAAAGACACTTTGCACAAAGATTGTGAAAGTGTCAT
>JAZQWD010000147.1:0-23062 GCA_045632165.1 Acutalibacteraceae bacterium
AGGGACAGGCCTCCCGGACTGTCCGCGAATATAGTAGAATTGTGACGGGCAGTCGAGGACGCCTGCCCCTACGCGTGGTGTAAATGTAAATTTATCTCCCCGACAAACTATAATTTGAATAGTTTATATCCGTCGGCAAAGCCGACACCTATTCTATTATCTATTCTCTTTTATCTATTATCTTAAAAAAGCACCCTTTCGGGTGCGTTTTTTATGCTCTTATTATCTCTGCCTCGCCGTTCAAAACAGTTTCTTCGGTAATAACAATTTTCTTAATTGTGTTATCCGAAGGGGTTTCGAACATAAGGGGCTGTAAAACGCCTTCGATTATTGAACGAAGACCGCGCGCGCCTGTTTTACGTTCGATTGTAAGCTCGGCAATTTTTTCGAGCGCCTTCTTTTCAAACATTAACTCAACGCCGTCCATTTTAAATAGGGCTTCGTATTGCTTAACAATTGAATTTTTGGGCTCGGTCATAATGCGAATAAGGGTTTCCTTGTCCATACCCTTCAAAGCGGTAATAACAGGCATACGACCTACAAGTTCGGGTATAATACCAAATTTAACCAAATCTTGATGGGTTGCAACCATATTTAAAGCTTCGGCTTCTTTGCTTTTGGGGGATTTAACATCCGCACCAAAACCAAGACTGCTGCCACCGATACGGCGTTCAATCACCTTTTCAATGCCGTCAAACGCACCTGCACAAATGAACAAAATATTTGTGGTATCGATTTGTATAAATTCCTGTTGCGGATGCTTTCTACCACCTTGTGGCGGAACGTTTGAAACTGTACCTTCCAAAATTTTAAGAAGAGCTTGTTGAACACCTTCGCCGCTTACGTCACGGGTAATAGAGGTGTTTTCAGATTTTCTTGCAATTTTGTCGATTTCGTCAACGTAGATTATACCGCGTTCGGCCTTTTCAATATCATAATCAGCCGCTTGAATAAGGCGAAGAAGAATATTTTCAACGTCTTCACCAACGTAACCTGCTTCGGTTAAGGTGGTTGCATCGGTAATAGCAATCGGCACGTCAAGGCATTTTGCCAAGGTTTGCGCCAAAAGTGTTTTACCAACACCCGTAGGACCAAGCATTAAAACGTTACTTTTATTAAGCTCAACACCGCTTTCGTCCTTTTTGAAAATACGCTTATAGTGGTTATAAACCGCTACCGACAAGGTCTTTTTGGCTTCATCCTGACCGATTACATACTCGTCAAGCTTTGCCTTAATTTCTTGCGGTTTAGGTAAAGTGAATTCTTTTTCCTTTTTATGTTTTTTGCCCTTTGTTGCGGCAACCTCGTCTTCAAACAAAAGCGAAGCGCAAAAATCAATACAGTTGTCGCAAATATAAACACCTGGGCCCTCAACAAGGCGCATTACCTCGTCCTGTGTTTTACCACAAAAGGAACAACGAATTTCATTGTCAACTTTATTGGGCATTATTTATTACCTCTTAGTAATTACTTTATCAACAAGACCGTACTCAAGTGCTTCCTGAGCAGTCATAAAGTTGTCGCGTTCGGTATCGCGTTCAATTTCTTCCAAGGTTCTGCCTGTGTTTTCAGACAAGATGCGGTTTAAGTTAGCGCGGGTGCGTTCAATATGCTTTGCGGCAATCAAAATTTCGGTTGCTTGACCCTTTGCACCACCGAGGGGCTGGTGAATCATAATTTCACTGTTAGGAAGAGCCAAACGCTTGCCCTTTGCACCTGCGGACAAGAGGAATGCACCCATACTTGCAGCCATACCCATACAAATGGTGCTTACGTCACACTTGATGTATTGCATAGTATCATAAATAGCCATACCTGCCGATACCGAGCCGCCGGGGCTGTTGATATAGAAGTTAATATCCTTATCGGGGTCTTGGCCTTCAAGGTAAAGCATTTGAGCAATAACAACACTTGCCGACGCATCATTAACCTCGCCGTTAAGCATAATAATACGGTCATTTAAAAGGCGTGAAAAAATGTCGTAAGAGCGTTCTCCTCTGCTTGTTTGTTCAATAACGTAAGGTACAAAACTCATAAAATACACTCCTTGTTAAGATATGACGGCACGGGATGTGCCGGCTTAATTTCAATTAATATTATGAACCTTTTTTAAGATTTATAATCAATTATTCAGCAGCTTCTTCTGCCTTTTTGGTGGTTTTCTTTGCAGTTGTGGTCTTCTTAGCGGTAGATTTCTTAGCAGGTGCCTTTTTTTCGGTCTTTGCTTCTACTTCAGCGATAACTGCATTTTCTTTAATAAAGTCGATTGCCTTTTGAACAGCAACGTCCTTAGCAAGCTCGCTTGCGGGGATAGCGTTCTTAACAGCTTCAACTTCCATACCGTAAGCTTCAGCGAGCTTCTTGAATTCAGCTTCAAGTGCTTCTTCGTCAGCTTCAATCTTTTCAAGTTCTACAATCTTTTCAAGAGCAAGACGGAACTTAACCTGTGCTTCTGCCTGAGGACGGAAGGTTGCCTTGAAATCATCCATAGAAGTATTTGAATACTTGAGGTAGGTGTTAAGGTCTAAGCCCTGCATTTGGAGACGGTAGCCGAATTCTTCAACGCTTTGTTGTAAGCGGCTTTCGAACATAGCTTCAGGAATTTCACCCTTGATGCTATCAACGATTTGTTGAACGAGTGCGTTTTCAGCTTCTTCGTCAGCAATCTTGTTCTTTTGTTCAAGTGCTTTTGCCTTGATGTCTGCCTTAAGTTCATCTAAAGTATCGAATTCACTTACGTCTTTTGCAAATTCGTCATCAATTTCAGGAAGTTCTTGGAACTTAATTTCGTGAAGCTTAATCTTAAAGGTAGCTTCCTTACCTGCGAGGTCTTCTGCACCGTATTCTTCAGGGAAGGTTACAACGATGTCAAATTCTTCACCGATATTCTTGCCTACGATTTGTTCTTCAAAGCCGGGGATGAAAGAACCTGAACCAAGTTCTAATGCATAACCTTCACCCTTGCCGCCTTCAAAAGCAACGCCGTCTTTAAAGCCTTCAAAGTCGATAACAACGGTATCACCCAAAGCAGCTGCGCGGTCTTCCACAGAAACCATACGAGCGTAGCGCTCTGCCATGGATTTAACCTGAGCGTCGATTTCGCTATCTTCAACCTTAGCGATAACCTTTTCAGCTTTAAGACCCTTGTATTCGCCGATTGCGATTTCGGGATAGGTTGTAACTGCAACCTTCATAACAACGCCGTCTTCTTTAGAGATAGATTCGATATCGGTATCCATCTTGTCGTTGATTACCTTAAGGCCTGATTCTTTAATAGCAGCATCTACTGCATCGGGATAAAGGATGTTGAGAGCATCTTCATAGAATGCTTCTTCACCGTACATTTTAACAACCATAGCAAAAGGAACCTTACCCTTACGGAAACCGGGGATAGAGATATCGTTCTTTCTGCTTTCGTAAGCCTTCTTAACAGCTTCTGCTAATTCTTCAGCGCTGATAGCGATAGTAAGCTCGTATCTGTTTACGCTTAAGTTTTTTGTTTCTTTTAAAGTCATTTTTTTACCTCCGCATAACGTGACTTTAGCGCCACGTTAAAGTATTAAAATTTTTATGCCGAACTATTATACCATAGTATTGCAAATATTTCCACTATTTTTTTAATATTATTTAAAATATATTTATTTAGCCACCAAAACAGGTGTAAAATCGACACAATCACAGGAAATAAGCTTAAATTCGACACCCTCGAACTCTTTTACAGCATTATTAAGCCCCGCGCCGTGAATATGACCGTGGTAAACCGTTTTAATATTATGGGCTTTTATAACCCCGAAAATCTCGCGGCAAACCTCAAGATTGTAAACAGGCGGATAGTGTAAAAACACTAAAACGGGAAGCCCTGTGCTTTCAGCCGCTTTTAATGATGCTTCAAGTCGCCCAACCTCACGCGCAACTATCTTTTTATCTGCCTTATCATCATAAAACCAACCGCGTGTACCCGCAATAGCATAACCCTCGGCAATAACGGTGTTATTAAACAAAATTTCGACCGATTTTATATCGTTTGCTTCAAAAAAATCGCGCAATTTTTTAACGGTAGACCACCATAAATCGTGATTGCCCTTTAAGATTATTTTTTTACCGGGAAGCGATTCTAAAAACTTAAAATCTTCTAAAGTTTCTGAAAGCTTTAACCCCCACGAAAAATCACCGGGAAGAATTACAGTATCGTTATCATTTACAAGTCGGCACCAATTTGCTTTTATTCTTTCGGTGTGACTTCCCCAACCGCGAAAAATATCCATCGGTTTATCTGTCCCAAACGATAAATGCAAATCAGAAAGTGCATAAATACTCATTTTAAAAAAAATTCTCCCCTTTCGTATAATTTTAAAAATTTTAGTAACAATAGTAAAGACCGAAACGGTCAGAAAGGACTTGATTACAATGGAAAACAAATGTGAATCGAACGTTTGCATTTCTTGCGACGTTAAAAACTGTATGTACCACGCGGCTAATAACACCTGTTCAGCAGGTAAAATTCACGTTGGTAACGGTATGGCTTCCAACGCACAGGAAACTTGTTGCGATACCTTTAAAGCAAAGTAAAAATCAAGTTTTTAAAAAGCCACTGAAAAACAGTGGCTTTTTTTATTATTCAATATTTAAAGCCGAATAAACAGCATTTAACATATTTTCTTTATCACAAATTTCACTAAAGCGAACAGTTGCGTTTTCAAGCGCAGCAATGGGGGCTGGAATTTCAGTTTTAGTAACGTCAGCCAAAACGCGAACAGTATCAAATTCGCTATCACCCTTCTTATCGCTTACCGCGTCTAAAACACTTGCCGCAAACTTATAGGGAGAAGCGGTAGAAGCAATAACGGTGGGAATATCGTCCCCTGTTTTTTCTACGTATTGCTTATAAACGTTCATAGCAACTGCGGTGTGGGTATCACAAAGATAGCCATATTCGCTGAATAAATCGTCGATTGTCTTAATGGTTTCGGTATCATCACAGCAACCGCCCCAGAACAATTCGCCCATTTTTGCCTTAACGTCATCGCTTACGGTAAAGGTACCGTTATCGCTTAAATCCTTTTGCATTTTTGCAACTGCGGTATCATCCTCGCCCGAAAGTTCAAAGAGCATTCTTTCAAGGTTAGAAGAAATCAAAATATCCATTGAGGGAGAAATTGTAGTAAAGAAGCTGCGGTTACGGTCATATTTACCTGTGTTTATAAAGTCGGTCAAAACGTTGTTTGCATTAGAAGCGCAAATAAGCTTTTTAACAGGAACACCCATCTTTTTAGCGTAATAAGCGGCAAGAATATTACCGAAGTTACCTGTCGGAACGACAATATTAAAGCCGTCTTTAAGATAATCACCCTCGCGCTTTAGCAAATCGCAATAAGCCGAAACGTAGTAAACAATTTGCGGTGCTAAACGACCCCAGTTAATAGAGTTTGCTGACGAGAATTGCATATTGTTTGAAGCCAATTTTGCCTTAACGTCATTATTGGTGAAAATCTTTTTAACGCCTGACTGTGCATCGTCAAAATTACCCTTGATAGCGCAAACGTGTACGTTTTCACCCTTTTGTGATGCCATTTGAAGCTTTTGCATGGGGCTTACGCCTTCACTGGGATAAAATACCAAAATTTCGGTATTTTCTACGTCACAAAAGCCCTCAAGCGCGGCTTTACCTGTATCACCTGAAGTAGCAACCAAAATTACGATTTTCTTGCCTTCTGAAACCTTCTTTGCAGAGGTGGTTAAAAGATAAGGCAAAAGTTGAAGCGCCAAATCCTTAAATGCGCAGGTAGGACCGTGCCACAATTCGAGTAAATTTGCGTTTTCGCCTAAAAGTGAAATAGGTGCGGGTTGTTCGTTATCAAAGCTACCTGTATAAGCACCCTTTACGCAATAGTCAACCTCTTCTTCGGTAAAGTCGTTTAAAAAACGGCTTAAAACATACTTTGCACGACCGATATAATCCATTTCGCAAAGTTTATCGAAATCCTCTTTTCCAAAAAGCGGAAAAGTATCGGGTACAAAAAGACCGCCCTCTACCGAAATACCTTGAGAAATAGCACCTGCGGCGGTAGTTTTAACCTGTTTATCTCTTGTACTAATGTAATTCATAAATCATACATCCTAACAATTTTACTTACTCTAATTATTTTATTATAACAAGCCCCATTTGTCAAAGGTTAGATGAGCATTTTTATAAAATATTTTATCTAAAAGCTCTTTATCGAACCCTTTTTGCTCTAAAAAGCTGTATAAAGCAGGAATTTTGGTAATATCGCAAAGCTCGTTTGCCATATCGGCCCCGTCAAAATCAGACCCGATTGCAATATTATTTTCATACCCCATATCGCATAAGTGGTAAATATTTCGGTAAATTTGTTCATAAACATCATCCCCCAAAAATACAGGGTAAAAATTAAGACCGATTATACCGCCTTTTTCACAAATAAGCTTTATTTGTGTATCGCTTAAATTTCGCGGCACATCACAAACAAAACGGCAATTACTATGGCTTGCAAGCGGTTTTTCAGCGCGGTCAATCACCTCAAAAAAGCTTTTGTCGTTAAGGTGGGATAGGTCTACTGCCATACCGATTTTATTCATTTTATCAATCACGGTTTTGCCGAATTCGGTAAGCGATTTTTCGCTCTTACTACCGCCCGCGATAGCGTTTTCACCGTTCCAAGTAAGGGTTAAAAGTTTGACGCCGTCTTGCTTTAAATTATAAAGTCGGTCGGTGTTGTTTTCTAAAACTGCGCCGCCCTCGACCGCAAAAATCGGCTTTACTTTACCGCACAAATTTTGCTTTAAATGTGAAAGCGTATTTTTATAAAAATCGTAAGGTTTTTCTAAATTTTCGGGTAGCCAAATTGCAAAGGTTTGGTACCAACTTTCAAAAATTTCACCCTTTTCGCCCGATATAGCAAGCCGATTTTTATAAAACCCCTGTTTTTCGGTATACATTTTATAAGCGGTATCACAGTGTAAATCAAAAAAACGCATAATTCACCTAAAACGCATTTTCAATATATTTAAGGTTATACCCGAGGGTTTTATCCACTTTTTCAAAAACCGTAACCTCTGCCACGTCAAAGCGGGGTTGCTTTTCACAGTAAGTTTTTCTTATATAATCCTGTGCGGCAAGGGTAAGGCGCGACTGTTTATGACTATCAACCGCATCTATCCCCGAAATTAAGGCATTTTCTTTACGGGTTTTAACCTCGACAAAAAGAATATACTCGTTATTTTCGGCAATTATGTCTACTTCACCGTAACGGCACTGAAAATTGCGCTTTATAACGTTAAAACCGCGCTTTCGCAAAAAGGCGGCAACACGCTTTTCACCCTCTGCCCCAATTTTACCTATATTCACTTTTTATCACCCAAAATGTTCTTTAAAAATGATAAACGGTGAATTTCAGACGGGCCGTATTCTTTAATTAAATCGGTATGTAATTTAGTACCGTAGCCCTTATGCTTTGCAAACTGATATTCGGGGTATTTTTTGTCGTATTCCATAAGTAACCTGTCACGGCTAACTTTAGCAAGAATTGAAGCCGCCGCTATCGACATAGATTTTGCGTCACCCTTAACGATAGCTGCCGCGGGAATTTTAATACCTACGGGAATTTTATTGCCGTCAATAAGCGCAAAATCGGCTTTTTGCGCTAACCCGTCAATAGCACGATTCATAGCAAGAAAGGTCGCTTGCAAAATATTTTTTTCTTCAATTTCTTCCAAAGTGCCGTATGCTACACAGTAAGCAATTGCCTTTTCGGTTATTATATCAAAAAGCTGTTCACGTTTTTTCTCGCTTAATTTTTTAGAATCGTTAAGACCTTCGATTTCAAGCCCTTCGGGCAAGATAACTGCAGCGGCGCAAACGGGACCTGCCAGAGGCCCTCTACCCGCTTCATCAACACCGCATATTAACTTAAAGCCGCTGGTTTCAGCGGCTTTTTCATAACTGTAATCAGGCATTGTCACATACCCTCTCTAACGTAATATTACCGATTTTTTGGTTTCGGTATTCTTCAAGAAGCATATTTGCCGCACGCTCGGTATCGGTATCCCCTCCGCGGATAACCATACCGCGTTTTTTACCGATTTGGCAAAGCACTTCATAGCTATCCATACTAAAATCAAGATTACCGTAACGGGCTGTTAATAAATCCTCATACCCGTCTGATAAAATTTCAATAAGGCGCATAGCAAGTAATTCAATATCTAAAATTCGGTCTTTAACCGCGCCTGTAACCGCAAGATGTTCACCTACGGTTTTATCCTCAAACTTGGGCCACAAAACACCTGGGGTGTCTAAAAGTTCTAACTGTTTATCAATAGTAAACCATTGGTTACCCCTTGTAACACCTGGGCGGTTTTCGGCCTTGGCACGGGTTTTACCCGCAATTTTATTAATAAAGGACGATTTGCCAACGTTTGGTATACCCACGACCATTACGCGAAGCGGTTTACCTACCATACCCTTTTCTTTATAGCTTTCAAGCTTATCCGCAAGGGTGGTTTTAACGGTATCTTTAAAGGTGTTAAGCCCCTTACCGCTTTTACAGTCAACCGCAATAGCAGTAATGCCTTTGGCTTTGTAAAAATCTATCCACTCTTTTGTGGCGGTAGGGTCAGCCATATCACACTTATTAAGCAAGATTATGTGTGGCTTATTTTCAATAATTTCGTGCAAATCGGGGTTGCGTGAGGAAAGCGGAATTCTAGCATCCACAACCTCGGCAACGGCGTCGATAATCGGCAAAATTTCTTTAATTTTGCGCTTGGTTTTCGCCATGTGCCCCGGAAACCATTGAATACTTTGTGTGTTATCAATCATCTTTTTCAAAACCTCCCATTTTATCAAAGGGGAAAATTCTATAAACCGCATGACCTAATACGTAACGGGTATCAATCATACCGCCCTCACCTATACGGCTGCTACGGCTGTCAAGCGATACCTCGCGGTTGTCACCAAGCACAAAAATATGTCCCTCAGGAACGGTAACGGGAAATTCAATATCGTATTTTTGAAGGGTCGGTGTGCTGATATACGGCTCGTCAAGTGGCATATTATCAATATAAACCGTACCTGTTTCAAAGTCGATATTTACAATCTGAAACTCGGTAGCGATAACGCGCTTAATTATAGGGCCATTTTCTTCGCGCATACTTTCGGGTGTATTTTCAGCATTACGTGAAACCACCACAATATCGCCCTGCTTTGGTTTGTAGTTAAAGTTTGAAATAACAACCACGTCGCGGTCGATAAGGGTATTTTTCATACTGTCACCGCTGATTATTGCCACACGGAAAACAAAGCCGAACAAAATAACAACGATTATTAAAGCCGAAGCAACAACGCCCAGCCATTCAATAAGTTCCTTTTTTAAGTCTAACTTTTCCTTTTTAGGGGGTTCGTTATCCGCAAAAGAGGTATCTATTTTAAAACCGCTTTCAGTTTGGTTTGAAAAATTTTCCATAATACACCTAACCTAATAATTATCAATAAAAAAACAAAGGGGGACAAGGCAATAACCCGTCCCCCTTCCAAGATTAAATCTTTTCTTTAACCTTTGCAGCCTTACCAACTCTATCACGGAGATAGTAAAGTTTAGCTCTGCGAACTTTACCCTTACGTACGAGTTCAACCTTAGCAACTGAAGGTGAGTGTACAGGGAATACACGTTCAACGCCTACGCCATAAGAAACACGACGAACGGTGAAGGTTTCAGCAATGCCGCTATTGTTCTTAGCGATAATAGTGCCTTCGAAAACCTGAATTCTTTCCTTTTCGCCTTCCTTAATGCGAACGTGAACCTTAACGGTAGAACCGATTAAAAGTTCAGGAACGTCTTTCTTAAGTTGTTCAGCAGTTAATTCCTTAATTACGTCCATTTTTCTTCCTCCTTAAAAATTTACAGACGTTCATAACCAAACCAAGTGGCAGAGGACCATCCGCTTCAATGTCGAATTTTCGGCAATGAACCCACTCGTAAGGACCGAGTGAAATCACATGCTCAAAGATTATAACACAAAGACCCCAAAAAATCAAGTGTTATTTTTGAAAGTATAAATATAATTAATCTTCTTATAAAACTTCTTCCCTTTTGGGTGGTTTGAGGTCGCGTACAATCATAACCGAAAGCACTACCGCCACCCCCAAAAGCACCGCTAACGCGGCGGTTAACCAACCCTTTGTAGCGTTTATGTTAGAAAACTGTGAATTAAAAATTTTATCGGTATAGCTTGTGTCCTTACCATTCGAGGTATAAAAGCTTAAGGTGACGGTTTTGCTGTTTTTTACTGTAATATATTGAGTTAAAATATATTCGCCGCCGCTATCCTTACCCTTAACCTCAATTTTGAGGTATTTATAAGCATCTTTTTCGATAACCTTACCCTTTACGTTTTCAATACCGCAAAGCTGATAAGTAAGGGACAAAATTTCATCGTTTTTAAGTACCGCCAAATTTTTAACTGTTTTTGAAAATTCGGTTTTGCGAGTAATTTCGCGTATTTGCTTTGTATTATCTTTATTAACCGCTAAAAGTGTAATATCATTATCATTACAATATTTTTTCACTTCTTCTTCGGTCATTGAAAGTGCAGACGCAAGTTTTTTATCGTCCCTGCCATAGAGGTAAAAATCATCACCAATTTGGGTGGCAGAAACCACGGTTGTAAGCATAACGCAAAGTGCCACAACCGAAATTAATAATTTTTTAAGCAATTTAGTTCACCTTGTTTTGTTTTTTAGCGGCAGTAAGGGTGTTTTGCATAAGCATTGCAATGGTCATAGGACCAACACCACCGGGTACAGGGGTGATATACGATGCCTTTTCGCAAACCTCGTTAAAATTAACGTCACCTATAAGCTTGCCGTCAACACGGTTAATGCCAACGTCAATTACAACTGCGCCATCTTTTACCATATCGGCAGTTACAAAATTTGGTCTGCCAACTGCGGCAACCAAAATATCGGCATTTTTGCAAACCTCTTTAAGGTTTTGAGTTCTTGAATGGCAAATTGTAACAGTGCCGTTTTTGTGTAAAAGAAGCATAGACATTGGCTTACCTACAATATTACTTCTGCCAATAACCACACAGGTTTTACCCGCAATATCAATACCTTCATAATCTAACATTTCCATAATGCCCGCAGGTGTGCAGGGCACAAAATCATAATTGCCTTGCATAATTTTGCCCACGTTTACGGGGTGAAAAGCGTCGACGTCCTTTTCGGCCGAAATGGCGTTAATAACAATTTCTTCATCCAAGTGCTTAGGAAGCGGCAACTGGCATAAAATACCGTTTATGCTTTCCTTTTTATTTAATGTATCAATAAGTGATAACAATTCTTCCTGTGTAGTATTTTCGTCAAGCGCATATTCTTCAGAAATAATACCAAGCGCTTCGCACGCTTTTTTCTTATTGCTTACATAAACCTTAGAAGCGGGGTCTTCACCAACGATTATAACCGCTAAACCGGTTGTAATGCCCTGCTCTTTTAAAGCGGCAACCTCGTTTTTAACGCGTTCTTTAACGGCTGCGGAAATTATTTTACCATCAATCAGCTTGTACATTTTCTTCTACCTCTTCTAATTCCTCGGCAAAAACGTTTTCATAAACCACGTCTTTTTCTTTAAGCTTTTTGCGAATAACAACAATTAAGGTGATACTTGCAACGCAAAGCAAAATTGCTAACAAGAAAGACACCTTAAACGGACCAATCATTAAACTGTCGGTACGTAAGGGTTCAATAAGCGCACGACCAAAACCGTACCAAGCAAGATACATTAAAAATACCTCACCGCTGAATTTACGTTTTTTGCTTAAAAAGTGAATTACCACAAAACCGGTAAGACACCAAATTGATTCATACAAAAAGCAAGGATGCACCATACCGTGGCCCATTTCCATAATAGTAACGTCACTTTGCATACCCCACCATTCACTGCCTGTGAATGCGCCGTAGGCCTCTTGATTAACGAAGTTACCCCAACGGCCAATGCCTTGACCGATTAAAAATCCGATAGAGGCAATATCAAACATATCAGCAAAGTTAACCTTACGAAGCTTACACATTATAAAGCCGGTAACAAACGCGCCTATAACACCGCCGTAAATACCAAGCCCCGCAAAGCCCTGACCGTTGCCAAGACCGAAAAAGTCGCTAAAGCTTTCAAGCTTTTCACCGTCAAATATAACGTAATATGCACGCGCACACAAAATTGCAACAGGAAGTGTAACAAGCACAACGTCCATCGCGCGGTCCATATTCAAATTAAAGCGTTTATAGTTTGTATAAGCATAGATAAGCGCGCCCAAAAAACCAAGCGCTATTAAAATACCGTACCAATAAACCTTCCAACCGTCGCCGATAGGCAATGTAAAGGCAACGGGGTTTAAGGTAATATCTATACCAAAAATTGTAACGTCGTATGTCATTTATTATTTCTCCTTCGGTACAATAACCGATAAAACTGTTTTTTCGTTATCTAAAACTGCAAGGCGCTTATAAACGTCATCAACCGTAATTGCTTTAAGATATTTAATCTCATCAAAAAGGTCGTGACCTGTCATAGCGCAGTCAACTAAATCCATAGCAATGCTTTCCATACTGTTATAATTGCGAATAGCGTTGCCATAGAAATTACTTCTAACCGCGTTAAACAACTTTTTATTTAAGCCCTCATCTTTAAGGCGGGTAATTTCTGCCTTAATTTCTTCAGCCACTTTTTGCGGATTTTGAGATTCGCCTTCAAATAACGCTGCGGCGTAACCCTCACCGTTAAAGTATTCAAAAGAAAATTCATCATTTATAAGACCTTCGTTTATAAGCTTCTTATAAAGTGGTGAAGCATCACCGACAATCATATCTAAAAGCACTGCGGTGCAAATACGTTCCTTTAAAGTTAAAGGGCGGTCTGCTTTTTCTTTATAGCCGAAGCAAAACATAGGTATAACTACTTCAAGCGCCTGCTCAACGTAGGGCTTTACAACCTCGTCAGGTTCTTCGGGCATAATGCGGCAAAGGTCTATTTTTTCTTTTGGTTTAATAGCTTCATCAACCATTTTTAAAACCTTATCGGTATCAACGTTACCCGCAATACACAAAAACATATTTTGCGGATTATAAAAGGTTTCATAGCACTTGTATAAAAGCTTATCATCAATCTGGGCAATACTTTCGGTTGTACCCGCAATATCAATTCTGACAGGGTGGTTTTTATACATGCAAAGAAGCATATTAAACATTACGCGCCAACCGGGGCTGTCGTCATACATTCTTATTTCTTGACCGATAATGCCCTGCTCTTTTTGCACGGTAGCGGCAGTAAAATACGGGCTTTGAACAAAATCAAGTAAAATTTCAAGATTTTCGTAAAAACGGGTTGAACACTTGAAAAGATAACAGGTTTTATCAAATGAAGTAAACGCGTTTGCATAAGCACCTGTTGCGGCATAGCGTGTAAACGCGTCGCC
Organism: Acutalibacteraceae bacterium; assembly: GCA_045632165.1. GTDB lineage: Bacteria > Bacillota > Clostridia > Oscillospirales > Acutalibacteraceae > UBA737. The sequence goes on from JAZQWD010000147.1 coordinate 13,486, forward strand.
GTCTTCGCTTTCAAAAAGCTTATGCTCTAAAAAGTGTGCAATACCTTCGGGTACTTCTGTTTGCTCGCCGTTAACCGAAAAAACGTTATCAATAGAGCCGTATTTGGTACCAAAAAGCGCATAAGCCGAATTATATAGCGGTTTTTCAAGAATATATATCTGAAGGCCCGATTCGTGTTCGCATTTAACGTAGCTTTCGCCAAAATCACTTTCAAAAACTTGCTTTAGCATATCGGTCCCTCCTTCGGTAAAAGTTTATAAATTGTGTGAAGCTTTACACCCTTTGCGGCATAAATAACGTCTTCACGGGTAATGTTTTTAATTTTTTCAAGAATATCTTCAGGTGAATAAAGCTCGTTGTTATGAACCTTTAAAGCATACCAAGTATCAATACCACCTTGGCTATCATAATAACCTGTAAGGGTGTCGGATATACTTTTAATCGAAGATTCAAACTCAAAGTCAGAGAATTCGCCCTTTTGCATAATTGCAAGTTGATTTAAAATTTCTTCTGTCGCTTTATCGGCATTTTGCCATTCAACACCTGAATCCACAAGCAAAAGACCCTTGTATCTAACGCAGGAAGCGGCACAATAATAGCAAAGACTCATTTTTTCACGCACGTTTGTGAAAAGGCGAGAATAAGGCGCACCGCCGAAAATATCACACATAACCATTAAAGGTAATGATACGTCGTCGTCACCGTACATTTCACTAGAGAAGCCCATAACAAGCTTGCCCTGCTTAACGTCCATTTTTTCAAAAACGGTATTAACCTTTTTAGCGGGGGCAGTGGGCTTACACAAACGGCAATCGGTTATGTCACCGCGTTCGATTTCCGCAAATCTTTCAGCCACACCTTCAAAGAATTTATGAGGTAGCGCTTCGCCGATAACCTGCACCCTCACAAATGCCTTTTTAAGCATATTTTGCCAAGCGGTATAAAGTGTCTTGCCCGTGATTGCTTCCACCTGTTCTACAGTACCGCATTTAGGTATGCCATAAGCTTCGCCCTTAAACATTTCGCTTATAATACGATTTTTAGCATAAATACGCTTTTCGGCAATTTCGCCTTTTATGTGTTCTACAGCTTTACGCTTTTCGCGTTGTAGGTCACTTTCTAAAAATGCGCCGTTTTCTACACTCGGTTCAAAAATTAAACCCAAAAGCATATCACTTGCCGCTTTAACAAGCGAATCACTATCAAAAGTAAAGCGATCGTTGATAACTGAAATACGCATTGAAAGAAGTTGACAGTCGCCGAATTTTTCAACCGAGGCATCAAGGGTTGCCCCGTAAAGCTTGTAAAGTTTTAAAGTAAGCGCCGAAAAATCGGGATAATCTTTACCGCAAGAGGTTAAAATAAACGGCAACAAAGCGTTTGCAGCCGCAGTTTCCTCTTTAGCGGGTAAATAAAAATTGTAAGAAATACTTGTGGTGTTAAAGCGGTTATTTTCAATAAAAAGACCTTCTACACCCTCTGCTATTGAAACAATTTTGTCAGACACTTTTAAAAATCTCCGTTTCAAAAAATATAATTATGTTTATTATATCACAGTTTTGCTGTTTTGGCTACTATTTATTTAATGTAGCGTTCAAATTATAGTTTGTCGGGGAGATAAATTTACATTTACACCACGCGTAGGGGCAGGCGTCCTCGACTGCCCGTCACAATTCTACTATATTCGCGGACAGTCCGGGAGGCCTGTCCCTACAATGTGCCTCCAATTTAATTTGTGTAATAATTCCGAATTCCGCATTACGAATTCCGAATTGGGCGCAAGCCCCATAAACCCCAATTTATTTTCCAACGAAACTTTGCAATTTGTGCAAAATATATTTAAAAATAATAAAAAAATAAGCAAAGAATTTTGTTTTTAGCAACCGTTGGTTGCGAAATTTTCAAGGCGCGGTTGGTTGTAAATTTTATAAAATTTGGTATTATGAATATAAAGCGTTATGCGGGCGTATAAAATTTATGAGGTAATGTATTATGACTATTGGACAAAAAATAACACAAATGCGTGTAAACAAGGGTATTTCACAAGAGTTATTAGCGGAAAAAATTTTGGTTTCGCGTCAATCGGTTTCAAAGTGGGAAATAGGCGAAGCAATACCGCAGATTGATAAAATTTTAATGCTTTGCGACTTTTTCGGCATAACAGCCGATGAATTATTGCGTGATACGGTTGAAATTAAAGCCGAGTCGAAGCCAAAAGGTAAAAACAAGTATTTCGGTACCGACGGCTTTCGCGGGGAAGCAAACGTGGGGCTCACGTCATTACAGGCGTATAAGGTTGGTAGATTTTTGGGGTGGTATTATTCTTCACCGCTTTCGGGTTGTCAGAAAAAGGGCTATCGCCCCAAAATAGTTATCGGTAAAGATACTCGCCGTTCAAGCTATATGCTTGAATATTCGATTGCGGCAGGCATCACTGCATCGGGTGCAGATGCCTATATGCTGCATGTAACAACAACCCCTAGCGTTTCTTATGTAACCCGCCTTGACGGGTTTGATTGCGGTATTATGATTACTGCATCACATAACCCGTTTTATGATAACGGCATTAAAGTTATTAACCGTTTTGGCGAAAAACTTGATGATGATACCACAGCATATATCGAGGCATATATCGATGGTGAAATGTCGGTTTTAGGCGTTAATGACAGCGATTTGCCCCTTGCGGTTAAAGAGAAAATCGGTTGTATTGTCGACTATGTTTCAGGCCGTAACCGTTATGTTGGTTATTTGATTTCTTTGGCTTCAAATTCATATAAAAATTTAAAAATCGGTCTTGACTGTGCAAACGGTGCTTCTTGGAATATAGCTTCATCTGTTTTTGGCGCATTGGGCGCGCAGCTTTCGGTTATTGGTGATGAGCCGGACGGACTTAACGTTAATCTTGATTGTGGCTCGACAAGAATTGAAAAATTGTGTCAATTAGTTAAAGAAAAGCATTTAGACGTTGGCTTTGCCTTTGATGGTGACGCCGACCGTTGTCTTGCGGTGGACCATAACGGCAATGTGGTTGACGGCGACGCAATAATGTATATACTTGCAAAGCGCTTAAAATCGCGCGGTATGTTAAATGATGATACCGTGGTTGCCACCGTTATGTCAAACAGTGGATTTTTTAAATCTTTAGAAAAAATCGGGCTTAAATGTGAACAGACTGCTGTGGGCGACCGTTTTGTATATGAATGTATGCAAAATAATGATTATTCACTGGGTGGCGAGCAGTCGGGTCATATTATTATTAAAAAATATGCTACCACGGGCGATGGTATTTTAACAGCTATAATGTTACTTGAAGAGGTTTGCGACAGTAAGCAACCGCTTGCAAAGCTTTGTGAAAACGTAACTCTTTACCCACAGTATGTTAAAAATGTACGTGTTAAGGATAAGAATTTAACCGTAACCGACGGCGAGGTTTTAAAGGGCGTTAACGAAGTAGAAAAGCTTATTAATGGCAATGGCAGAGTGTTTCTTCGCCAAAGCGGTACAGAGCCGGTTATAAGAATAATGGTTGAAGCTGAAAGTATGGAAAAGTGCTGCGAATATGCAGATAAAATTGCAGATACTGTTAAAGAAAGGGGCTTTTTAGTTGAGTAAATTTGTTGAAGTTAAAGATTTGTTTTCTACAAATAATAAATATATAAAACCTTTCTTAGAAAAATTTCAGTACCCTTGGGAAGCATTGCCCGAAATTAAAAATTATTTAAAATTGCTTATTAGCGAGGGCTTAGAGGGTTATACTTTAGTTGACGGCAATATTTTAATGGGTGAAAATGTTAAAATTGCCACAACAGCATATATTGAGGGCCCTGCAATTATCGGTGCAAATACCGAAATTCGCCCAGGTGCATTTTTTAGGGGAAATATTATAATCGGTGAAAAGTGCGTTATCGGCAATTCTACCGAGCTTAAAAACTGTATTTTGTGTGACGGTGTACAGGTGCCGCATTATAATTATGTTGGCGATTCGGTATTAGGTGATAAGACACATCTTGGTGCAGGGGCAATATGTTCTAATTTTAAAGGGGACGGCTCAAATGTGGTGGTGCGCGGTGATAGTGATTATGTAACAGGTCTTCGAAAATTGGGTGCAATTTTGGGTGATGGCGCAGATATTGGTTGCGGTTGTGTATTAAACCCCGGCACTGTTATAGGTAAGGGTTCACGCGCATATCCTCTCAACTCGCTTCGCGGGGTGTATTCCGAAAAGGTTATAATTAAGTCAAATGATAATATTGTTGAACAAAAATAAACTTGATCCGCAGTTTTACTGCGGGTTTTGTGTTTTTAAATTGTAGTTTGTCGCTCGGTTGAATTGGTTGTACAATAATTCCGAATTACGCATTACGAATTACGAATTAGATAAACCCCAATTTAACCATTAGTTGCAAAATATAAACATATATGGTAAAATATGTATAAAGAGGTGATATTTTTGGCACGACAGCACAAACGCGGTTTGAGGATACCCACAAGAGTAATTGCATCGGCTTTGCTTTTGCTTTTGCAGGGTGCATTTTTATTTGCGGTACTTTATAATTTTACAATTCATTCGGCCGGTATGCTCGTGCTATCATCGGTCATTGGTATGGTAACGGTTATTTTCATAATTAACCGCCGTGGCAACCCCGACCATAAAATGAGTTGGATAATCTTCATTCTTTTATTCCCCATTTTTGGTATTTCGGTTTACCTATTATGGGGCGGCAGCGGGCTTATACCCCACATTCGCAAAAAAATGAGGGTTTGCGAATCGCATTATTTACCGTATCTTGAAGATAATAAGGATATAACCGACCGTTTGCGGTATCACGATATTATGCACTCGCGTCAGGCAGAATTTCTTGTTAACGAATCGGGCTATCCGCTTTACGACGGTACTTCAAGTGAATATTTACCGTCGGGCGAACGTTTCTTTGAACGCTTACTTGCCGAGCTTGAAAACGCGCAAAAATATATTTTTATTGAATTTTTCATTCTTGCCGAGGGCTATATGTGGGATGAAATTCATAAAATTTTAAAGCGTAAAGCGGCAGAGGGCGTTGAGGTTAAAATTATTTGTGATGATTTCGGCTCTATCAAACGTCAAGGGCAAAGCTTTTTAACCGCGCTTCGCCGCGAAAATATTGAAATTGAGGTTTTTAACCCCATTCACCCAATATTTAATATTTTTATGAACAACCGCAGCCACCGCAAAATTGTGGTTATTGACGGTGAGGTTGCCTTTACAGGCGGTGTAAACGTTGGCGACGAATATATTAACCGCTACCGCCGTTTCGGTCATTGGATGGATAGCGGTATAATTCTTTATGGTAAAGCAGTTAAAAGCTTTCTTGCAATGTTTTGCATTATGTGGGAATTTGTCACCAACAAGCGCATCGACTTTAATTCGCACCTTGGGGAAAGTTTTTCTTACGATGATGCTTTTGTCGTACCCTACAGCGACGGTCCGCTTAACGAACGTAACCCCGCTGAAGGCATTTATATGCAGATACTTAATTCTGCCCAGCGTTACGTTTATATTATGACACCGTATCTAATCATTGATGATATGATGACGTCGGCTTTGTGTATGGCGGCAAAATCGGGTATTGAGGTGTGTATCATAACTCCACACGTACCCGACAAATGGTACGTGCACGACGTTACACAATACCATTATTTAGATTTGCTTAAAAGCGGTGTTAAAATTTACGAATATACACCCGGATTTATTCACTCAAAGGTTTATTTATCTGACGACAGTATTGCTACCGTCGGTTCGGTTAATATGGACTACCGCAGCTTTGTTTTCCATTTTGAGTGCGGTGTATGGCTAAGCGATAAAAAGACCGCGCTTGATATTAAGCACCACTTTCGTGAAGTATTAGCAGTTTCAAAAGAAATCACTCTTAAAAAATGGAAAAAGCGTTCGGTTTTTGTAAGAATGAAACAAGCAATTTTACACATTTTCGGTCCGTTTATGTAATTGACAAGTAAAAAAGTTTTTGTTATAATACACTTGTAAATGAATTTTTAGAAAGGCGGCTTACTTTTATGAAAAACGTTTGGAAAGTAATTGTTGCAGTTTTAGCTTTATTCGGCGCTTTGGTTGGCGCTCTTGTTATTATTGATAAAATTAAAAACAAGAACCGCATTAAAGGCGAATACCTTGAATGTGACGAAAACGAAGAAATCCCCGAAGTTGATGACTAAAACCATATAATGCAAGGCCTCCGCAAGGGGGCTTTACTTATATTTGAATTTGCACTGTTTTTTGTTGCCTTTGCCGAAAAAAGTATTATTTTTATGACAAAAATTTACTTTTTTGTGCAAATTATACAAAAAATTGGCAAAATATGTTCATAATGAGCAATAGAAAAAATTTCTTGAATATTGTATCATATAAAATATAAACTATTACTGGAGATGATTTAATGACAAAGCTTTCCTCAACAAAGCTTGCCACACTTATAGAAAAGAAGCTTTCACACAACTTCGGCGTTACACCCGAACAGGCATCTGATGAGCTTTTTTACAAAGCAAGTGTTTTAACCTTGCTTGATATTATGAAAGAACGCAGAAGCGAATTTAAAAAAGCTACTGCTGAGCAAGAAGCAAAAACCGTTTATTATTTGAGTATGGAATTTTTGATGGGTCGTTCCTTCAAAAATAACCTCTATAACCTTGACCTTACTTCAACAATGGAAAAGGCACTTAAAAAGTTTGGCGTTAAGCTTGACAACCTTTACGAACTTGAACCCGATGCTGGTTTAGGTAACGGCGGTCTTGGCCGTCTTGCAGCTTGCTTCTTAGACGCGTTATCAAGCGGCGGTTATTCAGCAATGGGTTACTGCATTAATTACGAGCTTGGTATTTTCCGTCAAAAGCTCGTTGACGGTTGGCAAACCGAAATGCCCGACTTCTGGCTTCCCGGTGGCGGCGTATGGCTTGAAGCACGTCCCGGCTCGGCTGTTGACGTTAACTTTGACGGTTACGTAAACGAATGGTGGGATGAAAACGGTGAACACCGCCTTGAACACAAGGATTATAAAACCGTTCGCGCCGTACCTTACGACCTTATGGTTGCAGGTAAGGACGGTAAAACCGTTAACGCGCTTCGCCTTTGGAGTGCTGAATGTCGCGAATTTAATATGTCGGCATTTAACCAAGGTGATTACGTTCGCGCTATTGAGCAACGCGCTATGGCTGAAAATATTTCAAAGGTACTCTACCCTGCTGACAATCACTATGAAGGTAAATCTTTGCGCCTTCGTCAACAATACTTCCTTGTTTCGGCTTCAATTCAAGACATTTTAAACCGCCATTTGCGTGTTTACAACACACTTGATAATTTACCCGACAAGGTTGCTATTCACATTAACGATACTCACCCCACACTTTCAATTCCCGAACTTATGCGTTTCTTACTTGATGAATGTGGCTACACTTGGGACGACGCGTGGAACCTTGTTACCCGTACCGTTGCTTACACCAACCACACCATTATGCAGGAAGCACTTGAATGTTGGCCCGAATCACTTATTAAAGAGCGTGTTCCCCGCATTTATCAAATTATTAAAGAAATTGACAGACGCTTCCGCAGTGAGGTTATTGCCAAAACAGGCGACTGGGATTTAGCAGAACGCACCAGCGTTGTTTCTAACGGTGTTGTAAGAATGGCAAACCTTTGCTGTGCAACCTGCCACACTGTTAACGGCGTTTCAAAGCTTCACAGCCAAATTTTGGTTGACGAGCTCTTTAAGGATTACGTTCGTTTAACACCCGACAAGTTTACAAACGTTACAAACGGTATTGCACACAGACGTTGGCTTTGCTGCGCTAACCCCAAGCTTACTAATTTCTTAACCGAAACCATCGGTGATGATTTTATTAAGGATGCTCGCAATCTTGAAAAGCTTATGGCATTTAAAGATGATAAAGCAGTTTTAGATGAACTTGCAAAAATTAAGCGCGCTAATAAGGAACGTTTTGCAAAACATATTAAAAACACAACCGGTGTTGTTTTAAACCCCGATTCTATTTTTGATATGCAGGTTAAGCGCTTACACGAATACAAGCGTCAACACCTTAACGTATTAAATATCATCAGCGAATATCAGTTTATTAAAAATAATCCAAATGCCCCCTTTACACCCAAGACCTATATTTTCGGTGCTAAGGCAGCTCCCGGTTACTTGTTTGCAAAGCAGGTAATTCAAATGATTTGGGAATTATCACAGCTTTTGGAACGTGACCCCGACGTTAAAGATAAGTTAAAGATTGTTTTCCTTGAAGACTACCGCGTTACTATGGCTGAGCTTATGATTCCCTCTGCCGATATTAGTGAACAAATTTCACTTGCTTCTACCGAAGCATCGGGCACAGGTAATATGAAGCTTATGATGAACGGCGCTATTACTTTAGGTACAGAAGACGGCGCAAACGTTGAAATTCACAGTGCAGTTGGAGATGATAACATCATTATCTTCGGTATGCAAACACCTGAAGTTCTTCGTTTACAAAAACAGGGTTATTCACCTTGCGAACATTATAACAATAACCCCATTCTTCGTGACGCGCTTGACTTTATCGGTAAGGGCTTTGGCGGTATGAGCTTTGACAGCATTTACCACACCTTAAAATATAACGACACTTATATGGCATTGGCTGACTTTTCTGATTATCAGGCAGCGCAAAAGAAAGCCACTGCGCTTTATAATGACCGTGACGTATGGAACAAAATGTCACTTACAAATATTGCCAAATCAGGCGTGTTTGCTTCTGACCGTTCGATCGAAGATTACGCGCGTGATATCTGGCACATTAAGCCGGTTGAATAATTATGAATTTTTATCCTTTTGATTCAAGAAATCAATCACATAAGAGCAAACTTGGTGCCTTAGCCAAAGGGGAAACCCTTCGGCTTAGGTTGCTTTTGCCCGAAAGCTTTAAGGTTAGCCGCGCATATTTAATGATAAGAAATGACCGCACAGGCAACCTTAATAAAATTTCGATGAAAAGAAGCGAGCAAAAAGAAGATTGCTTTTATTGGGAATGTGAAATTTCACTCAACGAGGGTATTTATTGGTATGCTTTCAAGTACAACACTGCCGAAACCGAATATTGGATAACAAAATTCGACCATTCTTTAGGTGGTATATCAAGCGACGGTGCATGGTGGCAGTTAACCGTTTATAACAAAAACTACTCTACCCCTTCTTGGCTTGACGGCGGTATTATTTATCAAATTTTCCCCGACCGTTTCTATAAATCGGACAAGCAAAAAGAAAACGTACCGAATGACCGCTTTATTGTTGATGATTGGAACAAGCAACCCGTATTTACACCCCCAAAGGAAAGCGACGGGGTTAAATATTTAGGTAACGATTATTATGGCGGTGACCTTAAAGGTATTCAGAAAAAATTACCTTATCTAAAAAAATTGGGTGTTAATTGCATTTATTTAAACCCTATTTTTGTGGCACATTCAAACCACCGCTATAACACCGCCAATTATATGAAAATCGACCCGCTCTTAGGCGATGAAAAAGACCTTAAAGCGCTTATTAAAGCCGCCGA
>JAZQWD010000148.1:0-26894 GCA_045632165.1 Acutalibacteraceae bacterium
ATGATTCGGAGGATATTCCAACAGTTACACCAAAGAATGACGGAATATTAAGAATGGCTTACACAGGTGAGCTTTATTCCGGTCAACGTGATTTAACCCCTGTTTTTAAGGCACTTTCAAAATTGGCAGATAATGGAAAAATTGATTTATCAAAAATTCAAATTGTTTATGCCGGTAAAGGTGGAAGCATATTTTTAAGTCAAATAGCACCGTTTTCTAATATTCCTTTTGTAAATAAGGGTTTTATTTCTCGAAACGAGGCATTACAGCTTCAACTTGAAAGCGATATTTTGCTTTTAGCTTCGTGGTGCTATAAAGGTGATAAGCATACGTTAACGGGCAAATTTTTTGAATATCTCGGTATGAATAAGCCCATTCTTTCGGTTATTGCAGGCGAGGAAACAGGTTGTATTTTGACCGAAATGATTAACGGTGAAAAGCTTGGCTATTGTTACGAAGAAGCAACTGCCGAAATCGGTTTTGAAAAACTGTGTGATTATATAGAAGAACAGTATAAAAGCTTTGAAAAAAACGGTAGCGTGGCACATTTGCCCAATAAAGAATTTGTTGAAGGTTTTGAATATCGCAACATAGCAAAAGAAATAGATGTAACAATTACAAAAATATTAAAGTAATAATTGTTTTATTTATCCTAAAGAAAATTTTAAGGAAGTGCTTTTTTGAAAAAAATATCAGCTTTGGTTGACGGTATAAAACGGCTTTTCAAAGGCGGCTTTTTCCATATTCTTACCGGCAACGTTTTAAATAAAGCAGTTGCAATGATTTCAAGTGTTGTCGTTGCGCGAATAGTTGATAAAGTTTCTTACGCGCATCTTTCTTATGCCGATAATATTTATTCATACATAACGTTGTTTTCGGGTTTGGGTATGGCAAGCGCCTTGCTCAAATTCTGTTCGGCAGATAATGATAAAGAAAAAGATGTAGCATATCTTAAATTTGCATATAAGGTTGGCGGTGGGTTCGAGCTAGCAGCCGCAATAATTGCTTGTATTGCACTCACCGTGTTTGAAATACCGTATGCAGGGGCGCGTGTGTTCGCGTGGATGCTTGTGCTTTATCCGCTGTTATCTTACTTTATCAGTACGAATTCTATTTATATGCGTACCCAGCTTGATAATCAAAAATATGCGGGTGTGGGTGTGGCATTTTCTGTTTTTTCTTGCGTCTTTTCAATTGTTGGTATATTGACGCTTGGCACTAACGGTATTGTTGCAGGGCGTTACCTTGCGGTTTTGCTTGTTTTTTTGTATACGGCTATATACGTTCGCAAAAAAACTAAAGGGCATAACGAGATTAAACTTTCCTCAAAAGAGAAAAAAGCTTTTTTCTCTATGGGTATTTCGCTCGCAATGGCTAACTTTTTTTCGGGTATAATGCCACTTAACGAGGTTTTCTTGGTTAACAACATTATACGCGATGAAACTATATCGGCGAATTTCCGTGTTGCAGGGTTAATTCCTCAAATGTTGCTTTTGGTAAGCGGTGCTGTAACGGTTTATTATTTCCCGATAGTTGCTCGCCTTAAAAATGGTAAAGAAATTAAAGCTAAAGTTTTGCAAATTGCTATTATAAACTTTGCTGTTGTGGGTGTTATCGCTTTGGTTGGCGCATTATTAACCCCATTAGCTTTGGATATTCTTTACAGCGGCAAATATAATGATGCGGTAAGCATTTCATACGTGTTGTGGATAATGCGTACAGCTAACTGTGCAGTTCGTTACGTACCGATGAATATGCTTCCTGCAATAGGAAAAACCAAATTTAATTTGGTGACAGCCATAATATCCTGCGTGGCACAATGCGGTTTGGATTATTTCTTTATAAACAAGTTTGGTATTATTGGTGTAGCATACGGTGCGATTATCGTTTACATAGCTTCAGGTATAGGGTATTGGGTATATTTTTTGAAGTGTTGCAAAAATGATAAAAGTTTTGAATGAGAGGTTGTAACAGTGGGTTTTAGGGTTGAATTAGTTAATAATTACGGATATAAATGGTTCAATTTAAATTCCGAAAGCACAATGGTTTGGGTAAAAGGTTTTTTAATTGCGGACGGTTGTGTTTTTCAAAATGAAAATTTTGCTGAATTGGTGTTTTCAAAAACAAAATCAGAAATTTTGAAAATTTGCGAAAAAGCAGATGGCCATTTTTCTATCGTTATAAAAAATAATGATGAAGTATCCGTTATCAGTGACCATATGCGAAGTTTTCCTGTTTTTGTGGTTCGGGGTGATGAAATTTGTATTACCGATACGATTAAACCTTCTGTAATTGCTAATTCAGAATTTGATAATCTTCAAAAAAAATGTTTTCAATATGCGTTGTTTACTTTTGAGGAAAAGACACTTTTCAAAAATATAGAACAAGTTCCCGCAGGGGTTGTGTGTTCGGTTACTGCAAACGGTATCTCATATAGTGATTATTGGCAATTTAAATATAGTAATAACCAAATAAAGGAAGAAGCAGTAGCCGTAGAAACAATTAAAAACGGTTACGACAGTTTGTTCGCAGTTTGTAAGGAATTGGTGGGCGATAATAAAGTTGTAATTCCCTTAAGCGGAGGATATGATTCTCGTCTTGTGTTGAATGGTTTACTTAAAAATGGCGTAAGCAAGGATAAAATTATTACCTTTACTTATGGCCGCGTTGGTTATGAGGATGGTGTTCTTTCAAAACAAATTGCGGATTCAATGGGCGTAGCACATCATTTTGTTGATTATTGTACAAAAAGCGCAAGAAAGTTTTTTGAAAAGAAATATCCCGAATTTGCTATGTATGCGGGAATGGCGGTTTCTGTGCCTTGCATTCAAGAGTGGTATGCGGTTAATGAGCTTAAAGCCCGTGGCGTAATAGATGAAAATTGTGTGTTTATGCCCGGTTATGGTGGCGTTTTGCCCGGACATTATGTGCGCGAGTTTATGCTTAATGAATCGGGTAATGACAAAAATAAAATAGTTGAACATATTAAAAGAACAATGCTTTCGAATAATCCCAATCAAAGCGCTTCGGATATAAAAGAAATGCAAGAATTGTTTATAAATTCTAAATATTTTAACGGTGGCGAAAACGTTAATTATATAGAAGGTTATGAACGAATGATTTATGCCGAAGAACAAGCAAAGTTTATTCTAAATGCAACAAGAGATTATGAATTTGTAGGTTGCAAATGGGTAACACCGTTTTTCTTTAAAGAACAGTATAATGTTTGGGGGAAAATTGATAACGAGCTACGTTTGGGTAATAAGGCGTTTTGTAAATGTATGGAAACGTACTTTTTGCCCGAATTGAAGGAAATTCCTTTTACCGGCAGTAAGGTTTCTAAAAATGCAAAGAAGAATAACGTTATTTTGCAAGAAATCAAAGTTAGGTCGCAAATGTTATTTAACCGTTCAAAATGTCATTATCTTTTTGGAATGCTTCCGGGCAAGGTGTTTTATACTTCATTCTTAAAAAATATGTTTTTTGTTGCAATAAATCATACAGTTGGGTGTGAATATTTGAAAATTTTGAAAAAAATCAAAAAATAATTTCATTCTTGTTAAGGAGAAAGTATGAAAAAAATAATCGGTGTTATTAAATCGTTGTATTATTTTCTTTATGTAAAAATATTTTACTTTAATAGATATGATAAAAAATATCTTACGGGCAAATGGTTTTCAGGGCGTCTTGGCGGTATAGTTTCCGTCGGTTGGAAATGGGCATATAAAAACGCCAAAAACTGTAAACGTATGGGTGTTAATCTTGATTCAAGGTGGCCTGTTTCACCGCGTTGTACGGTTGTTTGCCCTAAAAATATAACTTTTCACCCTGACGATTTAAATAATTTTCAATCAGCGGGTTGCTATTTTCAGGGTATTGGTGATATAAATATTGGCAAGGGTACGTATATTGCTCAAAACGTTGGTATTATTACTGCTAACCACGACCCTGCAAATTTAGATAAACATTTAGACCCTAAACCCGTTTTTATTGGCGAAAAGTGTTGGATTGGTATGAACAGTGTGATTTTACCCGGTGTTACTTTGGGTCCGAATACAGTGGTTGGTGCGGGTTCGGTAGTGACTAAAAGCTTTCTGGAAGGTAATTGTGTTATTGCGGGAAGTCCTGCAAAGAAAATTAAATAAAGAGGTAAATGAAAGTGTTCAAGAAAGCAGTATTAATTTTTTCTTTAGTTTTAAACATAGGTTTAAGTGGAATTTTAGCGTATGAATACATCATCCCCGAAATCGTAGAAAAATTTTGGGGGACTGTAAGTTATAGCGATAACGTGCAGTACGACCGCAAGGTTTCGTTGTTTGAAGTTTTGTCAGAAAGCAAGGCAGATGTTGCTATGGTTGGTGACAGCCTTACTGAAGGCGCCCGTTGGGACGAATTTTTTCCTGATGTTAAAATTATTAATCGCGGTATATGTAGCGATATTACTTCGGGTGTAGAAAACAGAATTTCATCAATTATAAAAACAAACCCCGAAAAAATCTTTTTGATGATAGGAATTAATGATATTGCTTTAGGAATTGAACAAGAAGAAATTTATAGTAATATAGAAAGTATTATTAAAAAAATCTCAAGCGAATTACCTGAAACCAAAATTTATATACAAAGTATTTTGCCTGTGGCGAGCGATGATATAAATCGGCAAACTATTATAAATATTAATACTGACTTACAAAAACTTTGTGAGTCCAACGGCATTACTTACGTTGATTTACACAGCCGTTTTGTTAATGAAGATGGATATTTGAACACTAAGTATGCTGATAAAGACGGATTACACTTAAACGGTTTAGGTTATGGACTGTGGCGTGAAATTATTAAAGAATATATTATATAATGAAATGGTGATTATATGAAAATTTTAACAGTAGTTGGTGCAAGACCACAATTTATAAAGGCGGCGGTGGTTTCTCGTTGCTTAAACGACGATATGCAACAAATTTTGGTGCATACAGGTCAGCATTACGATTATAATATGTCGGATATTTTCTTTGAAGAATTAAATATTCCAAAGCCCGATTATAATCTTGGTATTTCGGGTGGTAGTCACGGTAAAATGACCGGCAGAATGATGGAAGCTATTGAAGAAGTTATGATAAAAGAACAACCTGACGTTCTTTTGGTTTACGGCGATACTAACTCGACTTTAGCGGCGGCTTTGGCGGCGGTTAAATTACATATTCCCGTTTGTCACGTTGAAGCGGGTAACCGCCTTGGTACACTCGACAATCCCGAAGAGGTTAACCGTATTTGTACCGACCACGTTTCAACCAAGCTTCTTGCTTGCACACAGTCTGCTATGGACTTTTTGGCTAAAGAAGGTCTTATAGATAAAGCAGAGCTTGTTGGTGACCCGATGTATGATGCCTTTTTATATTACGGCAGTCAAATTACCGAAGAAGATAAGAACGCAATAAAGCGTGTCGACGGCAAGGAATTTGCACGTCCCGATGAATTTTATTATCTTACCTGCCATAGACAGGAAAACACAGATACTGACGAAAAGCTAACTGCTATTTTAAAGGCGATGGATTCTTTGGACGCGCCTACAATTTACCCCGTACACCCCCGAAACAAAGCGCGCGCGGTGGAAATTTGTGAAAAGAACGGCTTTGAAAAGGTTATTTTAACCGAGCCGGTTGGTTATCTTACCTCGATTTCACTTGTAAACGATGCGAAGAAGATTGTTACCGATTCTGGCGGACTTCAACGCGAAGCATTTTTTGCGGGTAAAAAGTGCGTAACCGTGTTTGATTGCGTAATTTGGCCTGAAACAATGGTTGATGGAAGAAATAACTTGTCAAAACCAGATTTTGATGATATAATTAATAAGTTACAGACCCCGCAGGTTATATCACCCGATTATACACCTTTTGGTGACGGTCATTCGGGCGAAAAAATAGTTAAAGCATTATCAGAAATAGTTTTAAAATAGGACGGTAATATTATGAAGTATGCATTGATCGGTTGCGGTAGAATTGCAACAAACCACGTTAAGGCGGTTTTAAATAACGGGCTAGAGTTTGTGGCCGCTTGTGACATTGACCTTTCAGCAATTGAAACTTTACTAGCAAAGCACGATTTACAAAACGATACCTCTATCAAAAGATATGAAGATTATAAAGAAATGATTGCAAAGCATCCCGATTTAGAGCTTGTTGCTATTGCTACAAGTAGCGGTGCTCACGCTGAAATCGCGCTTTATTGTATTGAAAACGGCATTAACGTTATTATTGAAAAGCCGATGGCAATGAGTATTGACGATGCTGAAAAAATTATTAAGCTTTCACAGGAAAAAGGCGTTAAGGTTTCGGCTTGTCACCAAAATCGTTTTAATATTGCAGTTCAACAAATGCGTAAAGCAGTTGAAAATGATCGCTTTGGTAAAATTTCTCACGGTAGTATCCACGTTCGTTGGAACAGAAATAGGGATTATTACACACAAGCACCTTGGCGTGGTACTTGGGCTGAAGACGGCGGTTGCCTTATGAATCAATGCATCCACGGTATCGACCTTCTACGTTGGATGATGGGTAACGAGGTTGACACCGTATACGGTGTAACTAAGCAACAGCAACATCACTACCTTGAATGCGAAGATATTGGTATGGCGGTTGTTACCTTTAAAAACGGCGCAGTTGCTACTATTGAAGGTACTACAAACGTTTACCCCAGAAACCTTGAAGAAACTCTTTACCTCTTTGGTGAAAACGGTACTGTTAAATTAGGCGGTAAATCTACAAACAATATCGACGTTTGGGATTTTGCCGACGAAACCGACGAAGACCAAAAGAACAAGGGTCTTGAAGAACAAACAAGCAACGTTTACGGTAATGGTCATACTTCACTTTATGCTGACGTTATTGATGCTATTAAGACCGACCGCAAGCCATACGTTGATGCGGTAGCGGGTAGAAACGCGCTTGAAATGATTCTTGCAATTTATAAATCAGCGGCAGACGGTGTGCCCGTTAAGCTTCCCCTTACAGACGTAGCATCTACTGACTTTGCGGGGAGATTTGATAATGAAAAATAATGACTTTTTTGTTCACGAAAGCAGTTACGTGGACGATAACGTAAAAATTGGTGAAGGCACCAAAATTTGGCATTTTTGCCATATTCAATCCGGTGCCGAAATTGGTGAAAAATGCTCGCTCGGTCAAAACGTTAATATTTCAAATAACGTTAAAATCGGTAACGGTGTAAAAATTCAAAATAACGTTGCGGTTTATGAGGGTGTCGAATTAGAAGATTATGTCTTCTGCGGTCCGTCTTGTGTTTTCACTAACGATTTAACCCCGCGTGCCAAGTACCCCAAAGGTCGCGCGGCTTATAAGAAAACTCTTATTAAAACGGGTGCCTCAATCGGTGCAAACGCAACTATAGTTTGCGGTCATACGGTTGGCGAATGGGCGCTTATCGGCGCGGGCGCGGTAGTAGCGCAAAACGTTCCCGCCCACGCTTTAATGCTTGGTGTTCCCGCAAAGCAAAAGGGTTGGGTTTGTGAATGTGGCGAGCTTTTAAAAGACGGTCTTACCTGTCACACGTGTGGCAGAAAATATAAAGAAACTCCCAACGGTTTAGAGGAGGAATAAAAATGCAATTTAGAGATTTAAAGGCACAATATGAAGCTTTAAAGCCCGAAATTGATGCAGGTATAATGGAGGTTATAAACAATACCTCGTTTATACTTGGTAAACAAGTAACCGAGCTTGAAAATAAGCTTGCAGAGTATGTGGGCAGAAAGTATTGCGTTGGTGTTGCAAACGGTACCGACGCGTTACAGCTTGCTCTTATGATTTTGGGTGTTGGTCCCGGAGATGCGGTATTCACTTCCGATTTCACATATTTTGCATCGGCAGGTTCGGCTTCAATATTGGGTGCAACCCCTGTTTTGGTTGATATTGATTTAGAAACCTTTAACATTTCACCCACAGCATTAGAGGAAGCTATTAAACACACCTTGGCTGAGGGTAAACTAACACCTAAAGTAATAATTCCTGTTGACCTTTTCGGTTTGCCTGCTAACTATCCCGAAATTGAAAAAATCGCAAAAAAATACAACCTTAAAATTTTAGAAGACGCGGCACAGGGCTTCGGCGGTAATATAAACGGCAAGCGTGCTTGTGCTTTCGGTGATATATCGACCACATCGTTCTTCCCTGCAAAGCCACTTGGTTGCTATGGTGACGGCGGTGCAATTTTCACCGACGACCCTGAGGTTGACGCTCGTCTTCGTTCGCTTCGTGCACAGGGTAAATCACCTGTTGATAAGTACGATAACCGCGAAATCGGTATGAATTCACGTCTTGATACAATGCAAGCGGCAATTCTTTTACCGAAATTCAAGGCATTCGCTGAATACGAGCTTGATAACGTAAACAAGGTTGCTGCTTGGTATACCGAACGTTTAAAGGACAAGTTCGTAACCCCCGTTGTTCCTAACGGTTATTATTCAAGCTGGGCGCAATATACGTTACTTCTTGATAGCACCGAACAGCGTAACGAATTACAGGCAAAATTAAAAGCGGCAGGTATTCCTTCAATGGTTTATTATCCTCGCGGCCTTCACCAGCAAGAAGCATATAAAGATATGTGTTTATCTGATGAATTATTTCCCAATACTGTTAAAGCGACCCAAACTGTGTTAAGTTTACCGATGCATCCTTATTTAGATGAAGCAACGGTTGATTTTATAGCAAAAACTCTTTGTGAATAATTTAAGGAGATTTAAATATGAGTACTTTAAAAGAAAAAATTCAAAATAAAACCGCTACTCTTGGCGTTTGTGGCCTTGGCTACGTTGGTCTTCCCCTTGCAGTAGAAAAGGCAAAAGCCGGCTTTAAGGTTTTGGGCTTTGACGTACAAGAAAGCAAGGTTAAAATGGTAAACGACGGTATTAACTATATCGGCGACGTTGTTAATGAAGATCTTGAAGCAATTGTTAAGTCAGGTAATCTTCGCGCTACTACTGATTTTTCGGCGGTTGCAAGCTGTGACTGCGTTTGTATTGCAGTTCCTACCCCTCTTGACCGTCACCAACAACCCGATATTAGCTATGTTAAGGCATCTACCGAAAGTATTGCTCCTCATCTACATAAGGATATGCTTATCGTTTTGGAATCTACTACATACCCCGGCACTACCGAAGAGCTTTTAAAGCCCATTCTTGAAAATGCAAGCGGTCTTAAGTGCGGTGAAGATTTCTATCTCGCATTCTCTCCCGAACGTGTTGATCCGGGCAACCTTATTTATAAGACAAAGAACACCCCTAAGGTTGTTGGTGGTTGCACACCTAAGTGTACCGATATTGCTGCAACTATGTACGAAGCAGTTTTAGAAGCACCTGTTTTCAAGGTTTCATCTCCCGCTGTTGCTGAAATGGAAAAAATCCTCGAAAACACATACCGTAATATCAATATCGGTCTTGTAAACGAACTTGCTATTCTTTGCAACCGTATGGGTATCAGCATTTGGGAAGTTGTTGACGCTGCAAAGAGTAAGCCCTACGGCTTCCAAGCGTTTTATCCCGGCCCCGGTCTTGGCGGTCACTGTATTCCTCTTGACCCTTACTACTTAAGCTGGAAAGCACGTGAATTCGGCTTCCATACCAGCATGATTGAAAGCAGTATGATGGTAAACGATAAGATGCCCGAATATTGCGTTGAAAGAGCAATGCATATTCTTAACAACCACAAGAAGGCAATTAACGGCGCTAAGGTTTTGGTGCTTGGTGTTGCTTATAAGCAGGATATTGACGACTATCGTGAAAGCCCTGCTATTCGTGTAATCGAAGAACTTTTGAAGGTTGGCGCTGACGTTAAATATTATGACCCGTGGGTTGCTCAGTTTAAAGAAAACGGCCTTGTTATGGATGGTGAAAAAGAACTCACCGCCGAGCTTGTTGAAGCTGCAGATATTGTTTTGGTTACTGCTGCTCACACTAACGTTGACTACGATTTCGTTCAACAACATGCAAAAGCAATTTTCGACACTAAAAACGCAATGAAGAACGTTGCAAATCGCGAAAATATTGAAGTTTTATAATATTCATTTGGAGGTATAGCTTTGGCTAACGGCATTTCTGCCCCAAATAAAGTAATTTTAGATTTACTTGCTAATTCGCTTTTTAATGCGGGTTTAGAAATAGATTGCGAAGCAGCTACTTTGGAAGAACTTTTCAAAGAGGCAAAAGCGCAAACAGTTTTAGCAGTTGCGTTTGATGCGTTGCCGAAACCTTATCGAGATACTAACCCTGAACATTATAAAAAATGGCAGGGTATCGCCTTTAAAATAGCACAACTTAATATAAGACAAATGAATGCCAACGTAGAACTTGAAAAGCTTTTTAAATCTGCGGGTATACCTATTTGTACTATTAAGGGCTTTGCTTCGGCTTATTATTATCAAAAAATGCATTTGCGCCAAATGGGTGATATTGATTTTATCGTACCTAATGATATGATGGGCGCGGGTAAAAATCTGCTTGAAGAAAACGGGTTCGCTTGCTCTGATGAAGAAGAGGAACACGATTTTCATATCCGCCACACCAAAAA
This sequence comes from Acutalibacteraceae bacterium, assembly GCA_045632165.1. Classification (GTDB taxonomy): domain Bacteria; phylum Bacillota; class Clostridia; order Oscillospirales; family Acutalibacteraceae; genus UBA737. Next base: position 10,572 of record JAZQWD010000148.1, read on the forward strand.
CGGCGAGATTTATGAAATGCACAGGGGTATTACTTCGTTTTTAGATGATAACGGTTATATACAAAAATATATCAGTGATATTTTTGAGCATACTGAAACAGTGGATTTTGACGGCGTTTCTTTAACTATACCCGATAAGTTTTCGCACGGCCTTGTAATGCTTTTGCACATGCATCGCCATATGATTGACGGTGGCGGCGTGGGTCTTCGCCACTTGTGTGACTGGGCTGCATTTGTTGATTCTATTGATAACGATGATTGGAATAAAATTTTCAAAGAAAAGCTTTCTGCAGTAAAGCTTTGGCGCTTTGCACAGGTGTTAAGCAAAACCTCTGCTATTTTTCTTAAAATCAAGGAAAAAGATTGGTTTAAAGAGATTGATAGTGATTTAGCCCAAAACTTGCTTGAAGATATTATTATTGGCGGTAACTTCGGCGCTAAAGATCATGAACGTTATCAAGAGGTTGCTTATTTATCACAAACCGAAAAGGACAAAAACGTTTTTGTAAAATATTTTAAAAATTACGTGAAAAAGGTTGGTCTTTGGCAACCTTTTTACCGTGAACACAAATGCTTTTTGCCGTTTGGTATGGTGGCATATTTCTTTAGAACATCTTTCTTGCTGATTTTTGGCAAAAAGAAGATGGACTTTTCAAAAATGCACGAAAACACCACAAAGCGAAATAATTTGTACAGTGATATTTTTGAATTAAAATAGTAAAACTAAAAAACAGTCGCTTAATGCGACTGTTTTTTCATATTATAACATGCTTTCTCATATATTTAAAATGTAATGGGAGTTGATTGTATGAGAGAGGCAGAACCACGCGCGGTTATTTTAGGGGAATATATTTTAGATACCGGCGCGACGGTACGGGCGACGGCAAAGGTTTTCAAAATTAGTAAAAGCACGGTACATAAAGACGTTACTCAAAGATTAAGATATGATAATCCACAGCTATATAAGTTAGTTAAAGCTGTATTAGAAAAGAATAAAAGCGAACGACATATCCGTGGGGGAATGGCTACTAAAAGGAAGTATAAAGGTTGAGTAAAATTGGGGAGTTTATCGGGCTAACGCCCAAAAGAATAAAGAAGAAAGAAAAAATAATAAAGAATAAAAAATGTGTGCCTACGGCACGATATATAGATTCGTCGGCAAAGCCGACACCGATTTTATTCTTTATTCTTTCTTATTTATTATTTAATCGCGCAGCGACAAACTATAATTTACAGCAATAATAAAAGCCACCGAATTCGGTGGCTTTTAAATTAGTCTGTATCAATAATATTTCGTATCCACATACCTTTTTTAACCATAAAGAAGCCGATAATACACTTTATAATATCAAGTGACTGAACAGCAAGAAAAAGCGGTACGATGGGAAGGGTGGTGTATTTTGAAAGTATAAACGCGAATGGAACAACTATAACCCAAGCAAAGGCGCTGTCAAAAATAAAGGTTATAAGTGTGCGTCCACCAGAGCGCAAGGTAAAATAACAGTTATGCGCAAAGGCAAATACAGGCATTAATGCGGCAACTATAAATAAGAAATAGGTTGCCATTTGCTTTACCTCGAGCTCGGTTTTATAAATATGTGGAATAAAGGGCGCAAGGCAAGCCATAATTCCACCCATTAATACACAACATACAACAGATAATGTTAAAAGTTGCCAAACCGATTGTTTTGCCTCTTTAATACGGTTAGCGCCCAAATGCTGACCGACAATAATTGCAACTGCATTGCCCATTGTAAGAAAAACAACGTTAAATAAGTTGTTAACGGTATTAGAAATATTAACCGCTGCTAAAACTTGAATACCTCTGACCGAATAGCACTGTAATAGAACTGCTACGCTTGACGACCAAAGGAATTCGTTAACCAAAAGGGGCATACCCTTTGTAATGATTTGCTTTGCCAAATGTTTTGGAATGTAAAGTGATTTAAATACACCGATAATAAAGGGGAATTTTTTGCGTTTTAGTGTTGCAACAATTATAATTATTGCAACTTCTACAAAACGTGAAAGTACAGTTGCAATAGCCGCACCCACAACGCCTAATTTCGGAAAACCAAATTTACCGAAAATAAGGAAATAGTTAAACATAAGGTTTACTAAAATTGCCGAAATACTTGCAAACATCGGAAGCGTTGTTTCACCAACTTCGCGAAGCGAACTTGCATATACTTGCATTATGGCAAAGGGCAAAAGTCCGATTAGCATAAAGTTCATATAATCTATTGCATATTTAATTGTAGCGGCGGCATCTTCGGCGTTAGTGCCCTCTGCAATATAGGTTTGTATTAGTGGCTCTTTAAAAAACCAAAATACCCCTAAAGCAAGTGCTGTCATAATAACACCTACAATTGCTTTCATACGCATACAGTGGCGAATACCGTTGTTATCGTTAGCGCCTGCATATTGGGTGGAAAAAATACCCGCGCCTGCCATACCGCCAAAAATGCAAAGGTAGAATATAAACATTAATTGGTTAACAATGGTAACGGCAGACATTTGTAACGTACCTACGCGACCAACCATTACGTTATCTAAAAGACTTACAACGTTTGTAATGGTATTTTGAATAATCATAGGTATTACAATTGAAAATACCCTACGGTAAAAATCTTTAGTACCGATTAAATTTGATTTTAAACTCATTATCTTGTTCTCTTTCTTAAAATAGATGTCAAGTTAATATAACATAATATTAAGAAAAAGTAAACTGAAAAGTCCTAAAATATTTCAAAAAGTGTTGACAATTTTTTGGTGAGGTGATATAATAACTTGAAAATTAATAATGGCTTTGACGAAGACGGTAGAGAATACTAACTTTTAGAGAGTCGGCGGTTGGTGTAAGCCGATAGTGTGAATTCTTAAAATGCCCATCCCTTCCGAGCCGGAAAGCTGAAACTTAAATGCGAGTAGGTTTTCCCGTGATTGCTGCGTAAAAGCATAAGGGTTGCTAGACCCTGAGGGGCAGTTTTTAAACTGCAATTTGAGTGGTACCGCGAGTGTGAATTATAACACCCGTCTCAAAGGTTGAGACAGGTGTTTTTTATTTTTTTGAAAGGGTGTTAAAAATGACAACCAATACTGCAAAACAACAACTTATGGAGATTGCTGCACGAATTAGAGAAATGCGCGAAATTATGGGTTGGTCTATTGCTGAAATGGCAGTTAAAACTGAAGTTAGCGAAGAACAGTACGTTGCGTATGAAACTGCTGAAGCAGATATTCCTTTTAGTTTTATTCATAAGTGCGCTTTGGAATTTGGCGTAGAACTTACCGAATTTTTGGAAGGTCATAACGCTGCACGACTTTCAAGTTATACCGTAACCCGTAAGGGTCAAGGTCTTCAAACCGCAAAGGAAGACGGTATTGATATTAAAAATTTGGCGCCAAAATTCCGTGATAAAATTGCCGAACCCTATTGGGTTAGATATGAATATTCCGCCGCACAGCAAAACAAACCGATCCATCTTGCTACCCACTCGGGTCAAGAGTTCGACCTTGTTATGAGCGGATCACTTAAGGTGCAAATTGGTGACCACGTTGAAATTCTTAACGAAGGCGACAGCATTTACTATAACTCTTCAACCCCTCACGGTATGATTGCCGTTGACGGTAAGGATTGCGTTTTTTGCGCGGTTGTTTTACCCGGTGAAGACACTAAGGAAGAGGTTGTAAGAAAGAGTATTGCTTCAACCAAAAAGACTGAAAAATTAGTTTGTGAAAAGTTTGTTAATACTGTTGAAGATGAAAACGGTGCGTTACAAAAAATCGATTTCAAAAACACCGATACCTTTAACTTCGGCTTTGACATTGTTGACGAAATTGCTAAAAAATATCCCGATAAAATGGCTATGCTCCACCTTGATAAGAACAAGGTTGAACGCCGTTTCACCTTTAACGATATTAAGCGTGCTTCTAACCAAGTTGCTAACTATTTTACCTCGCTTGGTATTAAAAAAGGCGATAAGGTTATGCTTGTTTTAAAGCGCCATTATCAGTTCTGGTTCTGTATGGTTGCGCTTCATAAGCTTGGCGCGATTGCTATTCCCGCAACAAACCAACTTAAAGACCACGACTTTGAATATCGCTTTAATGCGGCTGGTGTAAAGGCACTTGTTTGTACTGCTGACGGCGATACCGCTGAAATTGCTGAATCTGCCGCAAAGAAATGCCCCAGCGTTGAAAAGCTTATTATGGTAGGCGGCGAACGTGACGGCTGGCAAGATTTTGATAAGGAATATCCTTTATTCAGCGCCCACTATTACAGACAGGAAAATTCTTCCTGTGGTGACGATTTGGCGCTTATGTTCTTTACTTCGGGTACAACCGGTAATCCTAAAATGGCGGCTCATAAGCATACCTACGCTTTAGGCCATTTTGTAACTGCGAAGTATTGGCATTGTTGCGAGCGTGACGGCTTACACCTTACAATTTCTGATACAGGTTGGGGTAAATCGCTTTGGGGCAAATTATACGGTCAATGGCTCTGCGAGGGTGCGGTATTCGTTTACGACTTCGACCGCTTTGATGCTGACGAAATTTTACCAATGTTTCAGAAGTATCAAATCACAACCTTCTGTGCGCCACCTACAATGCTTCGTATGCTTATAAAGGGCGACCTTTCTAAATATGATTTATCGTCAATTCACCACATGACAACTGCGGGTGAAGCACTTAACCCTGAGGTATTCCGCCAGTTTGAACAGGCAACAGGTCTTCAAATTATGGAGGGCTTTGGTCAAACCGAAACCACCCTTACCATTGCAAACCTTTATGGTACAACACCTAAGGTTGGCGCAATGGGTAAGGCGTCGCCTCAATACGACGTTGATATAGTTGACCCCGATGGCAATCCTGTTGCTGACGGTGAAACAGGTGAAATCGTAATTCATACTAAGGATTCTATTCCTTGTGGTTTATTTAAGGAATACTATCTTGATGAAGAAAAGACCAACGATGCTTGGTACGATGGTATGTACCACACAGGTGACACCGCTTGGCGCGATGAAGACGGTTACTTCTGGTACGTTAGCCGTATAGATGACGTTATTAAGTCATCGGGCTACCGCATTGGACCGTTCGAAATCGAAAGTGTTATTATGGAATTACCTTACGTTCTTGAATGTGGCGTATCGGCTGCTCCTGACGAAATAAGAGGTCAGGTCGTAAAAGCAAGTATCGTACTTACTAAAGGTACTGAACCTACCGAAGAACTTAAAAAGGAAATTCAAAACTACGTTAAAACCCACACAGCACCTTATAAGTATCCTCGTGTGGTTGTTTTCCGCGATGAATTACCCAAGACAATAAGCGGAAAAATTCAACGTAACAAGTTATAATATATAATTGACAATCTTTTAAAGTTGTGATATACTTATTGAAAAGCGTTGACGAAGAGTGCGCAAAATTACCCATATTAGAGAAGTGACGGTTGGTGCAAGTCATTTATGTGTGTTTTGTGTTTGTAGCTTCTGAGCTGAAGGGAAGAAAACGTCAGTGAGTAGACCCCTTTCGTGATTGCTGCGTAAATGCATAGGAATTGTTAGATTCCAAGAGTGGCAGTATTACTGCAATTTGAGTGGTACCGCGGGTATGAAATTTATGCTCGTCTCAAAGTCATAACTTTGGGGCGAGTATTTTTGATTTTTTCGCCCGAAACGGAGGAAATGATGGAAAATATAAAAGGTCTTGATTCTAAAATCAAGGAAATAGCAGGTCGTATTAAAGAACTGCGTGAAATTATGGGCTTATCGATAAGCGATATGGCTAAAAAAACAGCGGTAAGCGAAGAAGAATATCTCGCTTGTGAAAACGGTCAAAGCGATTTACACTTTGCGTTCATTTACCGTTGTGCTAACGCATTCAGCGTTGACGTTACCGATATTATCGAAGGTTACAGCCCCCGCCTTAAATCTTATACCGTAACACGTAGAGGCGAAGGTCAACGTATTGAAAAAGCTCACGGTATGACCTATTACAACTTGGCTTCAGCCTTTAAAAACCGTATTGCTGAACCGCTTTACGTTAAAAGCACTTATAGTGAAGAAGCACAAAACAAACCTATTGAGGTTACTACCCACGCAGGTCAAGAATGTGACCTTATTATCAGCGGTCGCTTAAAGGTTCAAGTCGGCGAACATGCCGAAATTTTGGGCCCCGGTGACAGTATTTATTTCGACTCTAACACACCCCACGGTATGATTGCCGTTGGCGGTGAGGATTGTATTTTCTATGCGATCGTTTTAAACCCGACAGGTGAGCCGATTCCCGAGCTTGCGGAAGACGTTAAGCCGATTGTTAACGTTCCCGCTACAAAGCGCGTACATAAAGATAAGAGCGAACGTATTTACAGCAACTATATTGATATTGTTGAAAACGAAAACGGTACACCTACTTCTATTACCTTCAAAAATACCGAAAAGTTCAACTTCGGTTTCGATTTGGTAGACGAGCTTGCAAAACGTGAGCCCGAAAAGCTTGCTCTAATGCATATATCGCAAGACGGCACCGAGCGAGCTTTGACATTTACCGATATTAAGAAGGAATCTAACCGTTGTGCAAACTACTTTAAATCACTCGGCATTAAGAAGGGTGACAAGGTAATGCTCGTTTTAAAGCGCCATTATCAGTTCTGGTTTGCTATGATCGGTCTTAATAAATTGGGTGCTATTGCAATTCCCGCAACCAACCAATTACTTGAAAAAGACTTTGAATATCGCTTTAAGTCGGCAGGTGTTAACACAATTCTTTGCACCGCTGACGGTGACACCGCTCATCAGGTTGATTTAGCGGCTGCAAAATGCGATTGCCTTAAGAATAAGCTTATCGTTAACGGCACACGTGACGGTTGGCGCAATTTTGACGAAGAATATAAATTATTCTCAACCCACTTCCACCGTACCGACGATACCGCTTGCGGTGATGACCTTATGCTTATGTACTTTACTTCGGGTACAAGCGGTTATCCTAAAATTGCGGCTCATAACTATAAATACCCGTTGGGTCATTTCCATACTGCTAAGTATTGGCACGAAGTTGACCCTGAGGGACTTCACTTTACCATTTCCGACACAGGTTGGGCAAAGGCAATGTGGGGTAAGTTATACGGTCAATGGCTCGCTGAAGCGGCTATCTTTGCGTATGACTTTGACCGCTTTGATGCGGCTGACATTTTACCGATGTTCCAGAAATATAACATTACTACCTTCTGCGCACCGCCTACTATGCTTCGTATGATGGTAAAGCAAGATATTTCAAAGTACGATTTATCTTCAGTTAAGCATATGACAACCGCGGGCGAAGCACTTAACCCCGAGGTTTACCGCCAATTTGAAAAGGCAACAGGGCTTCAAATTCTCGAAGGCTTTGGTCAAACCGAAAGCACAATGATTATCGGTAACCTTGTTGGCGCACCGCATAAAATCGGTTCAATGGGTAAACCTGCACCGATTTATGACGTTAAGATTGTCGATAGTGACGGTAATCCCGTTGACGACGGTGAAACGGGCGAAATCGTTATCGATATCAGAAACGGTCGTCCCTGCGGTCTTGCTGTTGGCTACTACGGTGACGAAGAAAAAACCAAGGAAACCTGGTGCGAGGATTATTACCACACCGGCGATACCGCTTGGCGCGATGAAGACGGCTTCTATTGGTACGTTGGTCGTGTTGACGACGTTATTAAGTCGTCGGGCTACCGTATTGGACCGTTCGAAATTGAAAGCGTTATTATGGAGCTCCCTTATGTTTTGGAATGTGGCGTATCAGCCGCTCCCGACGAAGTTCGCGGTCAGGTTGTTAAGGCAAGCATCGTGCTTGTAAACGGCACCGAACCCACCGAAGAGCTCAAGAAAGAAATTCAAAATTACGTTAAAGAAAGAACCGCTCCCTATAAATACCCCCGTATTGTGGTATTTAAGGATAGTTTACCTAAAACTACCAGCGGTAAGATTCAAAGAAATAAATTATGATTTATAAAAGAATAACCCTACTTTGCGGTCATTACGGTAGCGGCAAAACAAACGTAGCCGTTAATATGGCGTATGACCAAAAAGCAAAATATGATAGAGTTGCAATAGCCGATTTGGATATTGTAAACCCCTATTTTCGCACAAAGGACAGCGCCGAGGATTTTAAGGCGCAGGGGATAGAGCTTATTTGTTCGGAATATGCGGGAAGCAACGTTGATATTCCCGCACTTCCTCAGCAAATCTATTCAATTTGTGACCAAAAGGATAAGCAGGTTATAATTGACGTTGGCGGTGACGACCGAGGTGCTTATGCCCTTGGAAGAATTGCCCCCGGTATATTAGAAGAAAATAATTACGAAATGCTTTTTGTAATTAATTGCTTCCGTCCCTTAACCCGCGATGCCGAATCCACAATCGAGGTTATGCGCGAAATAGAAGATGCGGCAAAAATTAAATTTACCGCAATAGTTAACAATTCAAACTTGGGTGAAGAAACCAAAAGGGAAGACGTTTTAAAGTCGCTTGCTTATGCAGAAGAAATTTCCCAAAAAACGGGACTTCCAATTAAATGCACTTCGGTGTATAATAAGCTTTATGATGATTTAAAAAACGAAATTCCGAATCTTTTTTCGCTTAAGCTTCAGGATAAAATCAATTAAAGGAGTGCTTAATATGGCTAAATTGACTTTCCAAACAGACAAGTGCAAGGGCTGTGGATTATGCGTTGACGTATGTCCTAAAAAGGTTTTAACACTTGCCGCAGATAAAATTAACGCAAAGGGTCACCACCCCGTAGAAGCAGTAAACGAAGCTGATTGTATTGCTTGCGCTTTCTGTGCTACAATGTGTCCCGATTGTATTATTAAGGTAGAAAGGTAGTATAAAAATGGCTGATAAGGTTTTAATGAAAGGTAACGAAGCTATTGCTGAAGCCGCTATTATTGCCGGTTGCCGTCATTACTTCGGTTATCCTATTACCCCCCAAACTGAAATTGCCGCTTATATGGCAAAAAGAATGCCCAAAATCGGCGGTTGCTTCTTACAGGCCGAAAGCGAAATTGCCGCTATCAATATGGTTTACGGCGTTGCTTCAACCGGTCTTCGTGTTATGACATCTTCTTCAAGCCCCGGAATTTCGCTTAAGGGCGAAGGTCTTTCTTACCTCGCAGGTGCAGATTTGCCTTCACTTATTATTAACGTACAACGTGGCGGCCCCGGTCTCGGTGGTATTCAGCCCTCACAATCTGACTATTTCCAAGCAACTAAGGCAGGCGGTCACGGTGACTTTAGAATGCTCGTTTTGGCTCCTTCTTCAGTTCAAGAAATGGCTGATTTAACCGTTAAGGGCTTTGAGCTTGCTGATAAGTACCGTATGACCTCTATGATTTTGGCTGACGGTACAATGGGTCAGATGATGGAACCCGTATCTTTAGAATACGACGTTAAGCCCATGCCTGAAAAGCCTTGGGCAACAACAGGTACTAAGATGGAACGTGAGCACAATATCGTAAACTCACTTTTCTTACAACCCGACGCTTTGGAAAAATCCAACCTCGAACGCTTCGACCGTTATAAGTACATTGAAGAAAACGAAGTAATGTACGAAGAATATATGATGGACGATGCTGAAATTTGCATTGCCGCTTTCGGTATTGCGGCACGTGTTGCTAAAAACGCTATTGTTGAAGCAAGAAACAAGGGTATTAAGGTTGGTATGATTCGTCCAATCACATTATGGCCCTTCCCCACAAAAGTGTTTGAAGCTGCGGCTGAAAAGGCACACACCTTTATCAGCGTTGAGCTTTCAATGGGTCAAATGCTTGAAGACGTTAAGCTTGCAACAAAATGCAAGGGCGAATATATGCTTTGCAGCCGTGTTGGCGGTATGATTCCATCACCTGAAGAGGTATTGGCTGCTATTGAAAAGGCAAACGGAGGTGCAAAATAATGGTAGTATTTGAAAAACCCCATGCTTTAGCTGACGTTCCGCTTCATTACTGTCCCGGTTGCACCCACGGTATCGTTCACCGTTTGGTTGCCGAGGTTATTGATGAATTAGGTATCGAAGGCAAGACAGTCGGCATCGCTCCGGTTGGTTGCTCGGTTATGGCTTATAACTATTTTAACTGCGATATGATTGAAGCGGCTCACGGTCGCGCTCCCGCAGTTGCAACAGGCGTTAAACGCGCTAACCCCGAAAATATTGTATTTACATATCAAGGCGACGGTGACTTGGCTTCAATCGGTATGGCTGAAACCGTTCACTCTGCCGCACGTAACGAAAATATAACAATTATTTTCATCAATAACGCAATTTACGGTATGACAGGCGGTCAAATGGCTCCTACCTCTCTCCCCGGTCAGGTTACCCAAACCTCACCTTACGGTCGTGACACCGATCATTGCGGTTTCCCCATTAAGGTTTGCGAAATGCTCGCTCAGGTTGACGGCGCACAATATCTTGAACGTGTTGCAGTAAACAACGTAAAGAACGTAAAGAACGCTAAAAAGGCAATTAAAAAGGCATTCCAAAACCAAGTTGAAGGCAAGGGCTTCTCATTAGTTGAAGTTATTTCTACTTGTCCTACAAACTGGGGTCTTACTCCTAAAAAGGCGCTCGAATGGGTAGACGAAAAGATGATTCCTTATTATCCTTTGGGTGTTTATAAGGACAACACCGCTGAAAAGGAGGCAGAATAATTATGGCAACTACTCAATATTTATTCGCCGGCTTCGGTGGTCAAGGTATTTTGTTCTCGGGTAAGTTCCTCGCTTACAAAGGTCTTACCGAAGATAAGCAGGTAAGCTGGCTTCCGTCCTACGGTCCTGAAATGCGTGGCGGTACTGCAAGCTGTAGCGTTATTTTAAGTGATACCCCCGTTGGTTCACCTATCGTGTCTAAGCCCGACGTTTTGGTTGCAATGAATCTTCCTTCACTTGATAAGTATGAAGATACCGTTGTTTCAGGTGGTGTGATTTTTGTTGATAGCGCTCTTATCGAACGCAAGGTAAACCGTACCGACGTTACCGTTCATTATATCCCTGCAACCAAGCTTGCAAGCGATAACGGTATGCCCACCTTGGCTAATATGATTATTGTTGGTAAAATTCTTAAAGAGCTTGGCGGTTATAATGAAGAAACCGTTATGGCGGCTCTTAAGAAGGTTATTTCGGCTAAGCGTGCTGATATGCTTGATACAAACTTAAAGGCAATGCAAATTGGTGCAGAGAATTAAGGAGTGTTTATAATGGAAATTAAAATCACTAAAGCTGCCGTTTTAAAGGAAAAACCCGACAGCAGTACATTGGGCTTTGGTAAAATCTTTACCGACCATATGTTTATGATGGATTGGAACAGCGAAAAGGGTTGGTACAACGCTCGCATCGTTCCTTTTGAAAGAATTGCTTTGCATCCCGCTTCAACCGTTTTACATTACGGTAGTGAAATTTTTGAGGGCTTAAAGGCATATCGCCGTAAGGACGGTAAGGTTCAAATGTTCCGTCCTATCGAAAATATCAGACGTATGAACCGTTCGGCTGAACGTCTTTGCCTCCCCGAAATTCCTGAAGATTTGGCAATGCAGGTTCTCACCACCTTCGTTGATTTAGAACAGGATTGGACACCTTCCGCTGAAGGCACTTCACTTTATCTCCGTCCTTTCATGTTCGGTAATGACGAATCTTTAGGTGTTCACGCTGTACATAACGCAACCTACGTTATTATTGCTTCACCCGTTGGCAGTTACTATGCTGAAGGTATTAACCCTGTTAGAATTATGATTGAAGACCAAGACGTTCGTGCAGTTCGCGGCGGTACAGGTTACGCTAAATGCGGCGGTAACTATGCTGCTTCTAACCGCGCAGGCGAACGCGCTGCTCAACAGGGCTATAGCCAGGTATTATGGCTTGACGGTGTTGAAAGAAAGTATATCGAAGAAGTTGGCGCTATGAACGTTATGTTCAAAATCGGCGGCAAAATCGTTACACCTATGCTTTCGGGCTCAATTCTTCCCGGTATTACCCGTATGTCTTGCATCGCTGTGCTTAAGGACAAGGGCTTCGAAGTAGAAGAACGTCTTTTAAGTATTGATGAGCTTGCAGCAGCAATGGAAAACGGCACCTTGGAAGAAGCTTGGGGTTGCGGTACCGCAGCTGTTGTTTCTCCTATCGGTGAGCTTTGCTATAAGGGTGTTAAATACCCCGTAAACAATGGCGAAATCGGTGAAGTTACCCAAATGCTTTACGATACCTTAACCGGTATTCAATGGGGCAAAATCGAAGATAAATTCGGTTGGATTCAAGAAATCTAATAATAAACAAAACACCCAACGCGAGTTGGGTGTTTTAATTTAGAATATTAAATTGGGGTTTGTTGCTCGGTTTTGTTGGCGACATCGCGTAGGGACAGGCCTCCCGGACTGTCCGCGAACATAGTATAATTTTAACGGGCAATCGAGGACGCTTGCCCCTACGCGTGGTTTCAATGAAAATTTATCTCTTCGCTAAACTAAAATTTGAATATCAAATCATAAACAAAATTAAACAGCATACATAAAACTATACCAAAAGCCGTTGGCAGTAGAATGGACAAAAGCGTCCATTTTACGCTGGCGGTTTCTTTTTTTATTGTTAAAACTGTGGTCGAGCATGGCCAATGACAAAGGGTGAAAATAAGCATTGAAATTGCGGTTTTAATTGTCCAACCGTTATCTACAAAAAGTGTTTTCATAAACGAAATAGAAAAACCGTCTTGTAAAACGCCGTTCCCCATATAAGCCATAATAATTATTGGTATAACAATTTCATTTGCGGGAAAACCGAGTATAAAGGCAATTAAAATTACACCGTCAAGTCCTAAAAGGTGTGCAAACGGGTCTAAAAAATTAGCGCAGTATGATAATAGAGTTATATCATTAATTTTTGCGTTTGACATTATATAAATTATAAGTCCCGCGGGGGCGGCGACTATAAGCGAGCGACCAAGCACAAACAAGGTACGGTCAAATATTGAACGCACGATCACCTTTAAAATCTGCGGTCGGCGGTATGGCGGAAGCTCTAATATAAAGTTTGACGGCACACCTTTGAGTACCGTTTTAGATAGTAACTTTGTTGCTAAAAATGTAAGCAAAATACCAAACGTTATAACCGCGGTTAAAATTATTGCCGATAAAAGCGAACCGCTTAAACCCCCACCAATTAAAAACATTGTTATAATTGCAATAATTGTTGGAAAACGACCGTTGCAGGGCACGAAGGCATTGGTTAAAATCGCAAGTAACCGTTCACGTGGTGAATCAATAATCCTACACCCCGTAACACCCGCGGCATTACAGCCAAAACCCATACACATCGTAAGCGCCTGTTTACCACAAGCACCGCAATTTTTAAATGGTTTATCAAGGTTAAAAGCGATGCGGGGTAAAAATCCCAAATCCTCGAGCAAGGTAAAAAGCGGAAAGAAAATCGCCATTGGCGGCAGCATAACCGACACAATAAAGCTAACCGTTCTAAATATGCCGTAAATAAAAGCGTCGTGTATAATTTTAGGGCAATTAATGTTTAAAAGCAGTGAAGAAAGCCAATTTTCAAGGTGTGAAAAGGCGGAAAACAGTATATCAGACGGGTAATTTGCACCGCTTATGGTTATCCAAAAAACAAGGCATAAAAGGGCAAGCATTATAGGAAAAGCGAAAAATTTGCTTGTAATAATTTTGTCTATTTTTAAGTCCCGCGCGTTATGGTTTTCGGTTTTGTATGTAACGACTGTACTACAAATTTCTTCGGCGGTTTTTACCGTACAAAGCGCGGTTTCTTCGGTGGTATCAAAGTTAAAATTATTTTTTGGTGGTGCTACAATTATTTCATCAAGAGCAAAGGTCAAATTTTTAATTGTTTTTTTGCTTCGTGCCGTTGTTCCCACAACCCTTACACCAAGCTTTTTTTCTAATTTTTCAAAATCAATTTTAATGCCTTTTTTATCGGCTTCATCAAGTAAATTTACACATACCAAAACCCGTTTGCTTACGTTAATCGTTTGTAAAACAAGAGTTAAATTGCGTGAAAGAGTGGCGGCATCACACACAACAATAACTGCATCGGGCTTTTCGTTTATAACAAAGTCACGCGCGACCTTTTCTTCGGGGGAGTGTGGCATAAGTGAATAGGTGCCGGGTAAATCAATAAGGCGGTAATCATTGTGTTCGGTTTTAAAATAACCGAGAGCCGAATCAACCGTTTTACCCGTCCAGTTGCCTGTGTGCTGGTGCATACCAGTAAGGGCGTTAAATATTGTGCTTTTACCAACGTTTGGGTTGCCTGCAAGTGCGACGGTATAGGTATTGCTCATTATACCGCACCTACTTTTATTTTTTCGCAAATTTCTTTGCGCAGTGCAATCACTGCGCCGCCTATTAAAAATGCTTTTGGGTCGCCAAGTGGACTTTGCCCTACACAGTAAATTTTACTTTCGGGGGTAAGACCTATATCAATAAGCCGTCGTTTTATGGGGGCATCGGTTAATATTTCTAAAATTTTACAATTTTGTCCTATATTAATATCGAAAAGATTTTCCAAACTAAACACTTCCATTCAGTATATACTATTCAAAGTGTTAAAGTTGTGTCATAAAAGAAATTTCGGGGGCATAAGATTTTACAGGTAAGTCTATTTAAAACGGAGGAAAATTTTATGACAAACGCCAACATATATAAGGACATTGCCGAAAGAACCCGCGGCGATATCTATATCGGCATCGTCGGTCCTGTCAGAACGGGTAAATCAACCTTTATAAAGCAGTTTATGGATAAATTGGTAATTCCTAATATGGCGGGCGATTTTGAGCGTGAGCGGGCCAATGATGAGCTTCCGCAGTCGTCATCAGGTAGGACAATTATGACAACCGAGCCGAAGTTTATTCCTGAAAAGGGTGCGGAAATCTCACTTCAAGATAGCGCGGTTATGAACGTTCGGCTTATTGACTGCGTTGGTTATATTGTGCCTAGTTCACTCGGTTATATCGAGGGCTCACAGCCGAGAATGGTGCGTACCCCGTGGTTTGACGAAGCCGTACCCTTTAATATGGCGGCCGAAATTGGTACCCAAAAGGTTATAAACGAGCACTCAACTATCGGTCTTGTTATCACGACAGATGGCAGTATTAGTGATATTCCAAGATATGAATATGCCGAAGCCGAAGAACGGGTTATAAACGAATTAAAACAAATTGATAAGCCGTTTATCGTGCTTTTAAACTGTATGTATCCAACTTCGGTCGAGGCGATATCCCTATCCGCAGAACTAAGCGAAAAATACGGTGTACCCGTTAAGCCAATAAACTGTCTTGAACTTACGGTTGATAATATTAAAGATATTTTAGAGGATATTTTATTTGAATTTCCCGTTAAAGAAATTGGTATTTGCTACCCCGCATGGATTAATGCGCTTGATTTAAACCATCCCCTTAAAAGTGAAATTATATCTTCTATAAAAACCGCGGCGGAAAATATCCGCCATATAAGGGATGTTAAGAAATTTTCGCAAGCGTTTAAAGATAGCCAAAACGTTGATTACGTAAGTGTTGATACGGTTGATTTGGGCAAAGGCAGTGCAAAGGTAATGCTTAACGTTAAGCAGTCGCTGTTTTATAAAATACTTGCCGAAAATACCGGTCTTGTTATTAACGATGAGCAAGAGCTTATGGAAAGCATAAAAGAGCTTGCAAAAATTAAGAAAGAATACTCTCGCGTTAAGGGTGCTTTGGAAGAGGTAGAGGCAACGGGCTACGGCATTATAATGCCCGATATTGAAGAACTCGAATTGCAAGAGCCCGAAATTGTAAAACAGGGCGGTCGTTACGGTGTGCGGCTTCGTGCAAGCGCACCGTCAATCCACCTTATGAAAGCCAACATCACAACCGAGGTAAGCCCTATTGTCGGCAGCGAGAAGCAATCCGAAGATTTAGTAATGTATTTGCTTTCGGGCTTTGAAGAAGACCCCGTAAAGATTTGGGATTCTAATATTTTTGGAAAATCTTTACACGAGCTTGTAAACGAGGGCTTACATACAAAGCTTGCGCGTATGCCTGTTGATGCCCGTATGCGGGTGCAAGAAACAGTCGAAAGGGTTATAAACGAGGGCTGTAACGGCTTGGTTTGTATATTGCTATAAAATAAAAAGGAACGGCAGTTGAGGCGCACTCCGTAAGGAAGTGCGCCTCAATTAAGTTTGCCCTTTTGGGCAAGTGAAGTTATCTACGATAGTGAAGTTGTCCTGCGGACAGTGAAGTTTCGCCTGCGGCGAAATGGGCAAACTTAACTTCACTTGGTCTTAATGA
>JAZQWD010000149.1:0-5029 GCA_045632165.1 Acutalibacteraceae bacterium
CTGCAGTTTTCGTAACCTTTAAGAATAAGCCCACCAAGGAAGAAATTTTAAACACTTGGGCTGAATTTAAGGGTGCACCTCAAGAGCTCGAGCTCCCCCACGCTCCCAAGCAGTTCTTAAACTACTTTGTTGAAGATAATATGCCCCAAACCAAGCTTAACCGCGACCTTGAAGGCGGTATGGCTGTGTCTATCGGTCGCTTACGTGAAGACAGTCAGTACGATTATAAGTTCGTATGTCTTTCACACAACACCCTTCGCGGTGCTGCAGGCGGCGCCGTATTACTTGCTGAGCTTCTCTGCGCGAAAGGATATATGGACTAACTTTTTTGGAGGGATTTTTTGAAGCCAAAAGTCTTCACGGGTGCCGCAACGGCACTTATAACCCCGATGAATGAAGACGGCAGTGTTAACTTTAAACACCTTCGAACACTTGTCAAAAGTCAAATAGCATCCGGTATTGATGCCCTTGTAATTTGCGGCACAACCGGTGAGAAGTCCACCTTAAAATACGACGAGCATTTAAAAGTTATTGAAACGGCGGTAGAAGCCGCCGAACAAAGAGTACCTATTATTGCAGGTACAGGAAGTAACGATACTGTTTATACGGTCGATTTATGTAATGATGCCGATAAAATCGGTGCGGATGCTTTTTTAATGGTAACACCATATTATAATAAAGCATCGCAAGACGGTTTAGTTGCGCATTACAGCTATATAGCCGACCGTGTAAACAAACCAATAATTCTATATAACGTACCGTCACGTACGGGTGTTGATATAGAACCAAAAACCTATAAACGGTTAGCAAAGCTTAAAAACATAGTTGCCACTAAAGAGGCGTCGGGAAATCTTTCTAAGGTTGCCGAAACCGCCTATTTATGCGGTGACGATTTGTGGTTTTATTCGGGTAACGATGACCAAATTGTGCCTATTATGTCGCTGGGCGGCTTGGGTGTTATTTCGGTAATATCAAATATCATACCCGCTGAAATTCACAATTTGTGCCAAAACTTTTGGGTTGGAAATATAAAAACGGCAACCGCCGCACAAATTAAATATATGGGGCTTATTAAAGCATTGTTCTGTGACGTTAACCCTGTTCCCGTAAAAACTGCAATGAATTTACTTGGAATGAATGCGGGTCCTTGCCGACTTCCCCTCTACCCAATGAGCGATGAAAATTTTAATTTTTTAATAGAAAAGCTTTGCGAATGTAAATTATTAACCTAAATAATATTTGGGATGTGAAAAAATGTTAAAGGCCATACTAGTAGGCGCAAGCGGAAAAATGGGCGGATTTATTACTGACTGTGCCGCAAATGACACCGAGATTGAAATTATTGCAGGCGTTGATAAGGTGAATATCGGTCAAAAGTTTCCTATTTTTTCCGATTTTAATTCTATTAACCAAAAAGCCGACGTAATTATCGACTTTTCGCACGTTGCTTTGCTTGATTCACTTTTAGATTATGCAATTAAAAGCAACACACCTGTAGTAATCGCTACAACGGGATACTCGGCAGAACAAATCGAAAAGATTAAGGATGCTGCAAATGTAATCCCCGTTTTCTTTACATTTAATATGTCTATCGGTGTTAATTTGCTCTGTTCACTTGCAAAAAAAGCCGCTTCGGTTTTAGGCGGTGACTTTGATGTTGAAATAATTGAAAAACACCATAATCTTAAAATTGACGCCCCGTCAGGCACTGCTATTATGCTTGCAAATGCCGTTAATTCACAATTTAACGATAGTTATAATTACGAATATGACCGCCATTCAAAACGCGCTAAAAGACCCAAAAATGAAATTGGTATTCACTCGGTGCGCGGTGGTACAATCGTTGGCGAGCACGACGTAATATTTGCAGGCAGAGATGAGGTTATCACGCTTTCACACAGCGCAACTTCAAAAGAAGTGTTTGCGGTGGGCGCAATACGCGCAGCGAAGTTTATTTCATCAAAGAAACCTGGTCTTTACGATATGAACGACGTAATGTCATTTTAAATTTAAAAGCAACGATTTTAAAAAATCGTTGCTTTTTTGTATATTTTGACTTTTTTAGTAAATGCTATGTTTACAAAAGGAGTTGAAATTATGTTTGATAAAATTTGCTTAATTCTTGTTATAATTGGTGCTTTAAACTGGGGTCTTGTGGGTCTTTTCTCATTTGACCTTGTGGCTTGGGCTTTTGGCGGCAGTACAGCAATCATAAGTCGAATTATTTACACCGTAATCGCTCTTGCAGGTGTTTGGTGTATTTCTTTACTTTTTAGAAGAGACACTTGCAGTGATAAAGATTAATAAAAAATACCCCGTAAAGAATTTACTTCATTACGGGGTGTTTTTATTTCATATTATTTTGTGTACTTTTCGCGAGCTACATAGCTTGTATGCAAATCGTGATGTGCCTTATGACCGCCGAAGCCGTCATACCATTCGCTGTAAAGGGTCTTTACAACGGGTGATTCATGTGACTTACGAATAGCCATAGAAGCATCTTGATCGTAAAGTGCTTTAGCGCGAACTGCCTTAAGGTCAACAGTATCACGTACAGATTGAGGTTGAATAGGTTGACCGCCGCCGTTTACACAACCGCCGGGACAACCCATGATTTCGATAAAGGTCCAACCTGCAGGGTTGCCTGCCTTAAGCTGATCCATTACGCACTTAGCAGCAGCTGCGCCCGAAGCAACAGCAACCTTAATGTCACTGCCGTTAATATTAACGGTTGCCTGCTTAAGACCCATAGTACCACGAACTGCAGTAAAGTCAATTTCAGTGTTGTCCTTACCGGTAAGCCAGTCGTTAGCAGTACGGAGAGCAGCTTCCATAACACCGCCGGTAGCACCGAAGATAACAGCTGCACCGGTATCTTCACCGAGAGGAGAATCGAATTCTTCATCGGGAAGAGCGGTAAACTTGATACCTGCGCGTTCGATCATACGGCCGAGTTCACGGGTGGTGATAGCAATATCAACGTCAGGAACACCTGCAGCAGATTGATCGTCACGACCGATTTCGAACTTCTTAGCGGTACAAGGCATAACTGATACAGAAACAATATCCTTAGCATCGATACCCATCTTGTTAGCGTAGTAAGTCTTAATTACTGCACCTGCCATTTGTTGAGGTGACTTACAGCTTGAAAGGTGGCTAATCATATCGGGATAGTAGTATTCGCAGAACTTAACCCAACCGGGTGAGCAAGAAGTAATCATCGGGAGAGTTCCGCCATTCTTGATACGTTCTACAAGTTCGTTTGCTTCTTCAACGATGGTAAGGTCAGCTGCAAAGTCGGTATCGAATACCTTGTCAAAGCCAAGGCGACGAAGAGCAGCAACCATTTTGCCTTCAACGTTTGAACCGATAGGCATACCGAAGCATTCGCCTAAGGTAGCACGGATAGAAGGAGCAGTTTGAACAACAACGTGCTTTGTAGGATCTGCAAGAGCTTCCCAAATTTTAGCAGTATCGTCTTTTTCAACCAACGCGCCTGTAGGACATACAACGGTACATTGACCGCAAGAAATACAGGGAACGTTTGAAAGACCTACTTCAAACGGAGTACCGATATTGGTGTCGATACCACGGTTGTTAGCGCCGATAACGCCAACGTATTGTTCGTTACAAGCAGCAACACAACGACGGCAAAGAATACATTTGTTGTTGTCACGTACTAAGTGAGGAGTGCTTTCGTCAAGTTCGTAAACGGGCTTAAAGCCATCAAATGCACTTTCATCAACGCCATAATCAAGGCAAAGCTTTTGAAGTTCGCAATTTGTTGAACGTGAGCAAGAAAGGCACTTCTTTTCGTGAGTAGAAAGAATAAGTTCCAAAGTAGTTTTACGCGCTTTTTGAACTTTTTCAGTGTTAGTTAAAACTTCCATACCTTCACTTGCGGGGAATACGCAAGCGGTAACCATTCTAAAGCCACGACCTTCGTTTACTTCAACAACGCAAATACGGCAAGCGCCGATTTCGTTCTTTTCCTTCATAAAGCAAAGGGTGGGAATTTCAATACCGGCAACACGGGCAGCATCTAATACAGTAGAGCCCTTGGGTACAGTTACGGAAATACCGTTAATTTTTAAAGTAATCATATCCATTATTATTCGGCTCCTTTCTTAAATCTTGCTGATTGCCTTAAACTTACAGTTATCAATACATACGCCGCACTTAACGCACTTGTTACCGTCGATAATGTAAGAAGGAAGCTTGTGACCGGGTGCAATATAATCAGTTTTAGAGATTGCATCAGCAGGGCAATTTCTTGCGCAAAGACCGCAACCGATACACTTATCTCTGTCGATTGAGAACTTGAGAAGGTCTTTACAAACACCTGCGGGGCACTTCTTATCAACAACGTGAGCAACGTATTCGTCACGGAAGAAGTTGAGGGTTGAAAGAACAGGGTTAGGAGCAGTTTGACCTAAACCGCAAAGTGAGTTTTGCTTAATGTAGTAGCAAAGTTCTTCAAGACGGTCAACGTCTTCGAGTGTGCCCTTACCCGAAGTAATCTTATCAAGAATTTCCAAAAGGCGCTTTGTACCTACACGGCAAGGAGTACACTTACCGCAAGATTCATCAACGGTAAATTCAAGGAAGAATTTAGCCATATCAACCATACAGTTGTCTTCGTCCATAACGATAAGACCGCCTGAACCCATCATACAACCGATAGCTGTAAGGTTATCATAGTCAACGGGGGTATCGATAAGATGAGCAGGAATACACCCGCCGGAAGGACCACCGGTTTGAGCTGCCTTAAACTTCTTACCGTTAGGAATACCGCCACCGATTTCATCAATAATATGACGGAGAGTTGTACCCATAGGAATTTCAACAAGGCCGGTATGAGCAATCTTACCGCCGAGAGCGAATACCTTAGTACCCTTTGACTTTTCGGTACCCATAGATGCGAACCAGTCAGCACCCTTAAGGATGATTTGAGGAATATTAGCAAAGGTTTCAACGTTGTTTTCAACGGTGGGCTTGCCGAAAAGACCCTTAACTGCAGGATAAGGAG
>JAZQWD010000150.1:0-2646 GCA_045632165.1 Acutalibacteraceae bacterium
ACATAAACGCTTCGCCATCACAGTTAATAAGCTGAGCGCCAATTGAACGAACCTTTTCGGTAACGAGGGCGCCAAAGATTTGTGAAGGATAAGCGGCACCCGTTGGATGGTACTGCAACGTATAAGCATAAAGTAAGGGAGCGCCTGCACGGTATGCTAAAACAAGACCGTCAGCGGTTGCACCGTAGTGGTTAGAGGTCGGGAAACCTTGATAGTGCATACGACCCGCACCACCTGTTGCGATAATAACGGTTTTTGCACGAGCAATAAGGATTTCCTTAGTTTCCATATTCATAAGAACTGCACCGGCTGCTTTGCCGTTTTCGTCCTTAATGATTTCGATTGCAGAAGTGAAGTCTACAACGGGAATTTGACGGTTTTGAACTTCGTCGCGTAAAACACGCATAATTTCAGCACCTGAATAGTCCTTACAAGCGTGCATACGTTTTCTTGAAGTACCACCGCCGTGGGTAGTAACCATTGTACCGTCAGCTTCTTTATCGAACATAACACCGAGGTCATTAAGCCACTTAATACAAATAGGAGCATCGTTTACGAGCTTATAAACCAATTCGGGAACGTTTTTGAAGTGACCGCCACCCATAACGTCAAGATAATGTTGAGCAGGGCTGTCGTTGGGCTTATCAGCAGCTTGAATACCGCCTTCAGCCATCATTGTGTTAGCGTCACCGTGACGAAGCTTGGTAACGATCATTACGTTTGCGCCGTTTTCATTAGCCATAATAGCAGCTGCAGAACCTGCGCCGCCGCCACCGATAACAAGCACGTCTACATCGTAATCAATCTTGGTAAGATCGATATCAGCGGGGTTAATTCTGGGGTTAGCTTGTAAAGTTTCAGCAAGCTCGAGAGGTACTTTTTCACCCTTATTAGGACCGATTTTAAGCTCGGCAAATTGCGACTTTATGTGGTCGGGATGGTTTTCAAGTAAAACTTGATCCTTTTCCTCAGCGGTCATACGTCTGGGATGATTACCTGCGAGAACCTGTTTAAGACGTTCTTCACGGGTTGCTTCTACTCTTTTAATAGACTCTAATTGTTCTTTAGTATACATATTATCGCACCTCCTTATTGCTCAAAATCGCGATTGTTATACATTTCTTTGAGTTCTTCGGCAGTTTTCTTCATAATTTCCTGAAGGTCCGCTTCACAACCACCGTTTTCGATTTCGGCAACGCGTTCGAGAAGGTGTTGAGTTTCAGGAGTAAGATACTTGCCGTTTAAACGTCTTGCCAAAAGACCTACCTGAGGATGAGTAATACCTGCAGGGCAACGTGAAGAACAAACACCGCACATTACACAGTCAAAAGATTCTTCAGCGCACTTTTCAAAGTCACCACGTTGTGCATAAGCAATATACTGCATAACGTCAAGACCTTGTGTACAGCTCTTTGTACAAGCGTTACAACCGATGCAAGCATAAACTTCAGGATAAAGCTGCATCATAATCATTTCAGTAGGTTTAACCTTTTCAATATCATAGGGCTTTTTAACAAGTGGGAAGAAAGGCAATGTAGCAATATACATATTGTCTTCAACCTTGGTTTGACAAGCAAGACAAGTCTTAAGTTCCTGCTCACCTTTGATACGGTAAATAGTTGCACAAGCGCCGCAGAAACCGCAACGGCAGCCAACACCACGAACAAGCTGATAACCTGCATATTCCATAGCATTCATAATGGTAAGACTTGCGGGCACTTCATACTTTTTACCGAAAAGAAAAATATTTACTGTCTTTTCCATATATCTTCTCCTTTAATACTCACTGGGAAGTTCTTCTAATTCATCACAGCGGAAAACGGGACCGTCCTTGCAAACGTATTTTGCACCAACGTTACATCTGCCGCATTTACCTACACCGCACTTCATACGAAGTTCAAGTGTTGTATAAACGTTTGTTTTATCAAAACCAATACCGCAAAGGCCTTCAAGTGTGAACTTAATCATAATGGGAGGGCCGCACAAAACAGCCACCTTGTTAGTATCAAATCCAAGTTCCTTTACGTAGTTAGGTACGAAGCCAACGTGACCGTCCCAACCTTCTTGAGGGTTATCGATTGTTAAATGAACGTTTACACCGTCATCGTTTGCCCATTCTTCAATAATTTCATTATAGTCGAGAAGGTCATCTTTACTACGTGAACCGTAAACGATATCGATTTTACCGTAACGGTCGCGGTAATGGCGGCAGTAGTTAATTACCGAACGGAGAGGTGCTAAACCAACACCACCCGCAATGAACAATAAGTCTTTACCCGCAAACACATCATCTACGGGGAATGGCTTACCGTAAGGTCCGCGAATGGTGATTTGTTGACCGGGTTCTGCTTGATGCAACCACTCAGTCACACAACCGCATTTTTTAATAGAAAATTCCATAAATTCTTCGTTTGTGGGTGAAGAAGTAATAGAAAACATAGCTTCACCTACACCGGGAACTGAAAGCATAGCACATTGACCGGGTTTATGGTCGAACGCTTTTTTACCGTCGGGTGTTACAACACGAAAAGTTTTTATATCGGGTGTATCGATGCGAACATCGGTAATGACACCGATTTTAGGAATTAAAGTATCGTTAATATTATTCACCTTTTCTTCCTCCAATCTTTTTCATTACTTTTACAA
>JAZQWD010000151.1:0-16305 GCA_045632165.1 Acutalibacteraceae bacterium
AAGGACGTTATATGTTAAATATTAAGCCCCTCGGCGGCTTTTTTTACAACCGATAAAAACCAGCAGTATAAAGCTTCGCCAAGCTCTTGATAAATAGGGTCGCCGTCATGCGAGCAAAGCATAGCAAAGGTTTGACCCATACGCCTTTCAAGATCAAAGCCCCGACGGAAAACAAGATAATAAAAGGAAAAAGCACCCGTATCGGTAGAGGTTTTGTAAAGTTCCTCATCCTTTTCCTTTAGCGTATCAAGAAAGCTCTTTTGCGCAATACCTGTAACGGTATCGTCAGGTGCAAATTCTTCAAAACCAACCGTTGCAGTAAAGGAAATAAGCAAACGGCGCTGAATTAAAATATCGTTACCAATTTCTTCCGACAAGGGATTTTCATTCGCGTCGGCAATAAATTCAAGCGCAACATCCCTACCCCATTGCTCAGCTCTTTTTTGAATTTCTTCCGAAACCTTTTCACCTAACATGGGGTTATTTAGATTTTTCTTTACGTCAATAGACGGCTTGTCGCCTACGATTTTAATGTCTTCATCCAAAAACAATTAAATCATTCCTTTATTGTAAACTCTTAAGAGCTTGCGCTAACTGATCGGGACAAGAAGTGCCCTTAAAACCGCATTTTATACCTTCAAGGCGGTTTATAACCTCATCTACGTCCATTCCTTCCACAAGTGCCGAAAGCCCCTTGGTGTTACCATTACAGCCACCCTCAAAACGAAGGTTATATACCTTGCCGTCTTCAATATCGGCAGTGATTGTCCGCGAGCAAACTCCACTAGTTTTATATGAAAGTTTCATTTAAATTATTCCTATCTATCCTTAAATTTGTTACTTCTTACAGGGTGACGAAGCTTTCTTAATGCTTTTGCTTCAATTTGACGGATACGTTCTCTAGTTACGTTAAATTCAGAGCCAACCTCTTCCAAAGTATGACATCTGCCGTCCATAAGACCGAAACGTAAACGGATAACCGCTTCTTCACGAGATGTAAGAGTTTTTAAAACGCTGTCAATATCTTCATTTGTAATGGTCTTTAAAGCCGCCTCGTCAGGTGCTAAAGCATCTTCGTCGCGAATAAAGTCCATAAGACGGGAATCTTCTTCGGGGCCGATAGGTGTTTCCATAGAAACGGGTTCCTGTGCAACACGCATAATTTCGCGTACGCGTTCAACGGGAAGCTCCATCTTTTCAGCGATAAGTTCTTCACTGGGTTCAGAACCGTTTTCGTGCAATAACTGACTTTGAATTTTTTTAAGGCGGTTAATGGTTTCAACCATATGAACGGGAATACGGATAGTTCTTGCTTGGTCAGCAATCGCACGGGTAATAGCTTGTCTAATCCACCAGGTTGCATAGGTAGAGAACTTAAAGCCCTTGGTGTAATCAAACTTATCAACCGCTTTAATAAGACCAACGTTACCTTCTTGAATTAAATCAAGGAAGTACATACCGCGACCAACGTATTTTTTAGCAATACTTACAACAAGACGAAGGTTTGCCTCAGTAAGACGTTGCTTAGCATATTCGCTACCTTCGCTGATTTTTACTGCAAGTTCAATTTCTTCGTCAGATGACAAAAGCGGAACGCGACCGATTTCGCGAAGATAAACCTTAACAGGATCATCGAGTGACATATTGTCAAAATTAGTATCATCAGCTGTTAATGCATCTACGTCTACGTCAACCTCTTTAAGTTGTTCTTCGGTCGGTTCTTCATCAAAATCAAGCTCCAAAACCGTTGGCTCAGAAAAAAGCTCGTCCAAATCTTCAGGAGCATTTTCAATATCGTGAATACTTTCTTCCTTGGATTCCATTTCATCAATATCAGTACTTAATAATTTTTCTTCCTTATTTGCTTTAGCCATAACTTTCAAATTCTCCTTTATTTTTTCTTGTCAATAATGCTTTGAAGCTGCGCCGCCCAATCTTCAACCGAACTATCGGCAGGGTTTTGCGCGTTCAAACGCTCGTTTTCTTCTAATATTACCTCAACACAGGACTTTAATACAGTTTTTGGCACGTTTCCGCCCTTATCAGCGTTTAAAAGTGCCACAAGATGCCCAACCTCTGCGGGTAAAAGCTTTTGAGCAAAAAGCGAAATATCAAGCGCTCTGCCCTCATCAAAGGCATTACACATAATTTCATATACACGGCGGTTAAGCGACGTCACCATTTTATCAGCGGTGAGTTGTTCCTTAATCTCACTGTAAAAATCGGGGTGTTGCCACAAAATAGAAATTACAATTTCTTCAGCGGCAGTACCTCTTACTGAATTGCGCCTTTCAGGATTAATATCATCCTTTGAAAATTTCGGGTGAATAACCGCGTTAATTTCTGCCTTTTTAACTGCGCGGGCATTCTTTTGGCGAAGCTCGTCAACCTTAGCATTCAAGGCGGTGCGAGAAACACCGTACTTGTCCGATAAACGACCGATATAAATATCGCGTTCCATAACATCGTTAGTTGTAGCAATAATTTCCGCCGCAAGGTTTAAATATTTAAGACGTCCGTCTTCGGTATTAAGGTCAAGCCCCTGCGCCGCCATAAGCAATTTATATTCCATATTGCTTACCGCACCCTCTAAAAGTGCTCTAAAACGGTCAGGTCCTTGGGTTTTAATGAATTCATCGGGGTCTTTACCGTTAGGTATTGAAACAACTCTAACCGAAAGTCCCGTATTTCTTAAAATTTCTTCAGCGCGCTTAATTGCCTTTTGCCCTGCCGCGTCGGCATCAAGCATTAAGACAATCTCTTTAGTATAGCGAGCAATTAAATTCGCCTGTTCGGTTGTAAAGGCGGTGCCAAGTGGTGCAACAACGTTTTCAAAGCCCGCTTGATGAAGCGAAATAACGTCCATATTACCTTCAACCAAAATCATTTGCTCACTGCAAAAATTTTTAGCGTAATTTATACCGAAAAGATTTTCACTTTTTTTATAAACAGGTGTATCGGATGTATTAACGTACTTACCGCCCTGCTTATCCTCACCCGGCATAGCACGTCCGCTAAAGCCGACAATATTACCTCTTATATTTATAATTGGGAACATTGCGCGCTTTCTAAAGCGGTCATAAGGATTACCACGTTGACTAATACCGACAACATTTGCCGTCACCATATCCGCTTCACTATAGCCCTTGCTCTTTAAATGTTTAATCAAAGCATCAAAGCTGTCGGGCGCGGCACCAAGACCGAAATGCTTAATAGTTTTTAACGACAAACCGCGGTTTTTATAATAGTCAAGCGCCCATTTGCCCTCATCACTCATTAAGTAATTATGGAAAAACTTTGCGGTTTCGCGGTTAATATCGTAAACCGTGTTTTTAACCTTTTGGAAGGTATTGTCGTACCCGTCTTGCGGAAGGGCAATATTACTTCTTTCAGCCAAAAGCTTTAATGCATCAAAATAATCAAGATTTTCTATAAGCGCAGTAAAGTTGATAACGTCACCACCGACACCACAACCAAAGCAATAGAACGAACCGTTTTCGGGATAAACTGTAAAAGACGGAGTTTTTTCGCTGTGAAACGGGCAAAGACCAACAAGGTTTTTACCCTTACGCTTTAAAACTGAATACTGTGAAATAACATCTTCAATTTCATTTTTATACTTTATTTCGCTAACAACCTCTTCGGGTATTGCCATAAAAACACCGCCCTTTCAAAAATTTAAATTTTAAATTGACCAACCTTTAGGAATATAAATATTCGAATAAACCGTAACGGCGTAATGGTCGGTCATACCTGCAATATAATCACATATTGCGCGGTCGATACCGTCGGTTTTTAAAATTGCTTGATATTCCTCACCCAACTTTTCGGGGTTGGCTTTAAAGTATTTATAAATACCCTCTACAATGCCTAAAACCTTGCTTTCTTCGGCTTTGGCAACGGGATTTCTATAAACTCTTTCATACAAAAATTCGTGAAGCTCGTTGTAATAGTTGAAAATATCCTCATCCATTACAATATCTTGACTACCATTTTTTACAATAGAGTTTAAAAGAGTTGTAATTCTTTGAGTTTTGGTATGCCCTAAAGCATCGCGAATTTCTTTAGGTATATCATCATTAGAAATCACGCCTGCGCGCACAGCGTCGTCGATATCGTGATTTATGTAGGCAATACGGTCGGCAAAGCGTACGAGCTTACCTTCAAGCGTGCCTGCCCATTCACCTTTAGTGTGACGCTCTATACCGTTTAATACCTCATAGGTAAGGTTAAGACCTTTACCCTCTTTTTCAAGACGCTCACACACGCGAACGCTTTGTTCAAAGTGTGTAAAATCAAAAGGCATTAAATCGTTAAGTGCTCTTTCGCCTGCATGACCAAAAGGGGTATGCCCCAAATCGTGTCCTAATGCAATCGCTTCGGTTAAATCCTCGTTAAGCCGTAAAGCGCGGGCAACCGTTCTTGCAATTTGCGAAACCTCTAACGTGTGGGTTAAGCGTGTGCGGTAGTGGTCAGATTCTGGCGATAAAAACACCTGTGTTTTATGTTTTAAGCGTCTAAATGCCTTCGAATGTATAATTCTATCCCTGTCGCGTTGAAAATCAGTACGTAAGGTGCACTTTTCTTCTTCGCGTTTTCTTCCCTTTGAGTTAGCGCTTAAGGTTGCACTTTCACAAAGTATTATTTTTTCATTATTTTCAGTTATAATTCTTGCACATTCCACATTATTCGCCTCCTATGTAATAATATTAGCAAAAAAAATGTGAATTCCTTTATTTTTTTAAAAAAGGTAATAAAATTTTCTCTTTTTCTTCCATTTTTAAGCGTGCAGAGAAGGTTTCGCGTAATTTTTCTTTAAAATCATCACAAAATTCATCCTTTAAAATAAACGAAATTGTGATTTTATCAGTATATTCGGTGTTTTGTATTTCACCGTCACAGTTTTCAATAAGCTTTTGAACAAGTGTTAAATCGGAATACTCACACAAAATTTCACACACAGTGCCGGGTAACATTAAATAAACCTCGGCAGTTGAAAGAACGTCCTGTGTGGATTTAGAATATGCTCGCACTAAACCGCCCGTACCAAGCAAAATACCGCCGAAATAACGGGTTACAACCACTGCAATGTTTGTAATACCGCTGCCCTGTATGCAGTCAAGCATCGGCTTGCCTGCCGTGCCGTGTGGTTCGCCGTCATCAGAAAAACGGCACATACGTCCGCCTTCAACCGAATATGCATAACAGTTATGCCTTGCATCCCAGTATTTCGCCTTCATCTCTTTAACAAAAGCATTTGCTTCTTCTTCGGTTTCACAATGGCAAAGAGTTGCAATAAAACGTGAACGCTTTTCAACGTATTCACTTTCATTTCTTTTTAAAACGGTCTGATAACTCAAATCTAACACCACACTTTAAAATTATTTTCTAAGCTTTTGGCAATATTGTGTGCACAATTTATCGGTACAGTTTGAACATTTAAGCGCATCATTTGAAAATTCCCAAAAACGTTCGGGGTACATTAGTATGGAAAGTTCCCAAACAAGTATTATTATAAGTGCAATACCGAACAAAGACCAACCGTAAAAGCCAAAGGCAAAAATCAATGGGCTAAACATCATAAAATGGTCCCAGTTAAAAATACGGCAGGTGGTACAACAACGGTTTTTAAGTATTAATCTAAAAGGGCACCATATTAAAACACAAATTAAATCGCAAACGTAAAAAGCCGCCGTGCACAAAAGTAGAACGTCTTTGTTTATAATATCGAAAAAATATAACAAACCGATTACCGCTATTAAAGCAGCCCACAAAGCCATAACCACACCCGCCAACGCGGTTGTAGTTGCAATATGTTTTTTAAGTGCCACGCGATTAATCTTTTCCCTTATTGGTTTAAAGCGTTGTTTAAAAAGCTTTTGTGAACCAAGCGAAAATTGATTTTTTATTGGTATAAACTGGCATATCATATCAAAAAGCCAAACACCCCATAAAATATGAAATACCGAAAACTTTTTAAAAAAGTTAAAGCCGTTTAAAACGTCAAATTGTTCAGGTGCTAAAAAGAAAAGCACCACACACGCCGCAAAAACAATACATCTTACAATAAATCGTGCAATATATTTCTTTCTAAGAGGTGACACGGGTGGTTTTTCTTTTTTAAAAGCTTCCGCATTTTTGGTTTTTAACATCACATATCCCCTCGTTTAAAATCAAACAATAGATAGAAAAATCCGCAGCCGCCTGTTTAGGCAGTTGCGGAAATAAAGGTAAATTATTTATTGATATTGAAACGCTTGTTAAATCTATCAACGCGTCCGCCGGTATCTACCAATTTTTGCTTACCGGTAAAAAACGGATGACATTTAGAGCAGATATCTAAACGGATATCCTTTTTAGTAGAGCGAGTTTCAAACTCAGCACCACAAGCGCATTTAACTGTTACCTTTTCATACTCAGGATGAATTCCTTGTTTCATCTTGGTCACTCCCTTCCATAACGATAGCCAAATTATAATAGCACAAAATAATTCAAATTGCAAGTATTTTTTAAAGATTTATTAATTTTTTTATTTTTTCATATATTTCAACCGTCTTAAACCTCATCACAAAGCGCTTTCCGCCCTTTGCAATTTGTGCCGATTCATTAGCCACACTGTCCTCAAGTTCGCCTTTTGTCGCGGCGGGAATACAAACTGTTGGATAAACCACACACCACCAGTTTTTGCCTTCACCCTCGCCCAGCGTGATTATAAGTGATTGATATTCCCCCGCGGGCAGAGTGAAATCATCATAATAACGGGTGTCAAATTCACTCATACCAAACCTTGCCGAGGCAGTATAGTTAAAACCGTTTTCTTTTATGATCTCATTCGCGATTTTTTCAAACTCTAAAAGATTTTCGCAAACCATTGCCTTTGCTTCATCTAAATTATTAGTTTCTAAAAACAATCCGTCGGTTTGTGCTAAAATTTCATCCCTAATTTTAAGTTTTAAATTTTGGTCGCTTACGCTATCAGAATTAGCGATTATATGTAACCGCAAAACGTTTTGCCTTAAATCATCGCACGCCGCCGAAAAGTGCGACATCGAAAGCATAACCGCACAAATTAGCCCAAAACAAATTGATAAATGTATTTTTCTTTTCATAATTAAAACTCCTTCAATATTCACTAACAAGAATATTGGCAGAAGCTTTAAATTTTATTCAAATATAATTGCTTTATCACAGGGCTCACATACCCAACACGGAATATTTTGCTTTTCTAATAGTTTTTTAGCGGCTTCAAGCTTTAATTCATCATCATAAACCGCAAACCAAGTAGGACCGCTACCCGTAAGTGCAACCATTACCGCATCAGTTTTCAAAAGTTCCGCTTTAACCTTACTTTGTGGCCAAACCGTTTCAAAAGCGTTATATAAGTTGTTTGAAAGCTCGGTTAAATCATTTTCTTCAATCGCTTTAAGCACCGCTTTTGTATTTGCCAATACCGTTTCCTGTGCGTCAAGTCGGCGGTACATTTCCCCTGTCGAGGGCTTTAAATCGGCCTTTGCAAGTAAAATATAACCCTTCTTAAGTGGTACAGCAACAGTTAGTATTTCGCCAATACCCTCGCTTCGCATACAACCGCCTTTTATAAAGAAAGGCACGTCAGCGCCCAATTTAACTGCTATATCACAAAACGTTTCATAAGATAAATTTGTATTATAAAGCTTATCAAGCCCTAAAAGTACCGCCGCGGCATCAGCACTGCCACCGCCAAGACCGGCGCTTAAGGGAATGCGTTTTTCAATTTCTATTTTGCAACCGCCGCTGATATTTGCAGCTTCAAAGAATAAATTTGCGGCTTTATAAGCAATATTTTCTTCCTGCGGCAAATCACCGCAAGCGACAAAAATATCTTCCGCCATTTCAATTATAACAGTATCGTATAAATTAACCGAATGCATAACGGTATCAATTAAATGATAGCCGTCTTCCCTTTTACCGCAAATTGACAATGAAAAATTAATTTTTGCATTTGCCCTTAACTTCATTTTTATTCACCCTTAAATTTAAAACTAAAACCGATAATAGCACCAAAGCGATACCTATAAAATGCCAAATTTCAAATGCTTCTTTATACACCGCAACACTTATGATTGTTGCAACCACCGGCTCGACGGTTGCAATAATCGGCGCAACCGTTGTCGGCACACCCGAAAGACCTGAAGTATAAAGTAAATACGGTATTACTGTATTAAGCACTGCCATTGAAACCATTACTAAAAGCCCCAACGGCATTTTAACAACTTGATTAAAGGTCACACCAATGTTTATAAACGGTAGCGAACCCAATGCCGCGAATAAAAAAGTATAAAAGGTTATTGTTAAACTGTTATACCCTTTATTTAAAAGTATTTGGCTAAAAATGGTATAAAGCGAATATCCAAAGCCCGTCAGCAAGCCAAAAACAAGCGCAGTAGGTGTTATACGTTGCCCATGTGAAAATACACCCGACACAAAACAGCACCCCAAAAAAGCAATTATAAGTGCAGTTATTTTGTTTACGGTTATTTTTTCACGAAACAGTATAACCGATAATATACAAACAAAAATAGGTGCAGTATATAATAACACCGCCGCTACTGATAATGAGGTTAACACCATTGTTTTGTAGTAACTAAAATTAAACAAAACAATGCTGAAAACACCTGCCGCGGCAAAAAGCCAAATATCTCTGGTTTTTACTTTAAAGAACTGCTTGTTTTTTATAAGTATTATAGCACCTAAAATAATTGCAGAAAAAAATGCTCTAAAAAATACAATTTGCATTTCTTTAATTTCATAAACGGCGGCAAGTAATACAAATAAAAAGTGCATATTGAATTTTTTATTCAAAGCGCATCACCCACAAAAAATAAAAGGCATAATTCATAGAATTATACCCTTATTTTATCCATATAATATTATTATGTCAAGAAGTTAGTTTCTAACGGTATGATGATATCCAAAGCACTTTTCATTGAGTGTTTTAAAAGTATAACCCATTTTCTCTAGCCCCACTATAATTTCGGGCAACGCTTCAACCGTTGTATACTTTGAAGACGTATCGTGCATTAAAACACAAATAGAATTCTTTTTAGCGGCGGCGGTTAAAACGTTATTCACAAGTGTTTGTTTTGGTATATCTTTACCCGACGCATCGCCCGAGTCGACGTTCCAATCAAAATACCCGTAACCTTTAATTTGCACCTGACTGGTAAGCCGTGTCATAATACCTTTATTATACTTTTGACTAACCTTATTACTGCCGCCACCCGGAAAACGAACTATTTTAGGGTGCACACCTATTTTGTCATATACCTTGTCAGACAACAAATTCAAATCATTAAAATATGCAGTTGTGCTTTTATATATTTTTGAATAATCGTGATTGTTAGCGTGTAGTCCTATTGCGTGACCTTTTTCGACAATTCTCGGCAAATATTGCAGCTTCGCACTACCCACAACAAAAAAGGTTGCGCTAACCTCATACCTTTCCAAAACGTCAAGTATTTCGGGTGTTCTGTCCGAAGGGCCGTCATCAAAGGTTAAATAACAAATTTTTTTAGTCGGCTCGGTCTTTGCCTGTGGAGAGTTTGCAGCCGCCAATGCCTTTTCCGCCGCCAATACTTTTTCGGCTTCTATAACCTTTTTACGGTCCATTTTATCTAAAATTTTATTAATATCCTTATTTTCCTTTTGCGCGGCTTCAAGCTTTTGCTTTAAATTAAGGTTTTCTTTTACAAGTTCGGCATTTTCATCCATAACTTCACCGTGTTGCTTTTTCATAGCATCAAAGGTATCTTTATCGCCATTGTGCGCGGCGATAACCTCTTCCACACGATTTTGTAGCTTATAATTATTAACGGCAAACACAACCGTAACGGTGCTAACCGCTATAAGTGACACAACCAAAACAGAAATTATACTAATAACAACCCAAGTTTTTACAAATTTTTTCAAATTATCATTCCTTTATTATTATGCATTATGATTATACCATATAATATATTACAATGGCATTACAAATTATTACAAAATTCGACACAAAATAAAAACATTGAAAAATCGATAAAAAAATGTTATAATTACTAGACAAATGTATTTTGGAGGTTAATTATGTCTAAAATTATCATCACTTGCGATTCTACTGCCGACTTACCATTAGAGCTTCGCGAAAAATATAACATTACTGTTATTCCCCTTGGCGTAACATTAGGAAATACCACTTATCTGGATGGCGTAAACATCACCCCTGACGAGGTTTATGCTCACCACGACAAAACAGGTGAATTACCTAAAACCACCGCTGCTAACGTTGGTGACTTTATTGATTTCTTCACCCCTTTTGTTGAAGAAGGCAATACAGTTATTCACTTCCCTATTTCGTCTGAAATGTCATCAACCTACAATAACGCTTTACTTGCCGCTTCAGAACTTGAAAACGTTCATATAGTTGACTCAAAGAACCTTTCTACCGGTATTGGTCTTGTTGTGCTTGCCACTGCTGAAATGGCACAAAACGATTTGCCCGTTGAAGAAGTTATAGCAAAAGCAGAAGAACTTGTAAAACGTTCAGATGCTTCTTTCGTTATTGACAACCTCGAATATCTCCACAAGGGTGGCAGATGTTCAGCCGTTGCAATGCTTGGCGCTAACCTTTTAAAATTAAAACCCTGCATTGACGTTACAAACGGTAAAATGGACGTTAGCAAAAAATACCGTGGTAAATACGGTGAAGTTTTAAAGCAATACGTTTCTGAACGCCTTGCCAACCTTGATGATATTGAAGATACTCGCATTTTCATTACTCACGCAGGTTGTGC
This sequence comes from Acutalibacteraceae bacterium, assembly GCA_045632165.1. Classification (GTDB taxonomy): domain Bacteria; phylum Bacillota; class Clostridia; order Oscillospirales; family Acutalibacteraceae; genus UBA737. The sequence goes on from JAZQWD010000151.1 coordinate 10,812, forward strand.
TGATGAAATTGTAAATGCAGTTGAAGCACAGGTTAAGGAATATAACTATTTTAAAGAAATTATTGTATGCCGTGCAGGTTGTACCGTTTCTTCACACTGCGGTGCTAATACTTTGGGTGTTTTATATATCCGCAAGTCACCTAAAGTATAATTTTGCATAGTATATTGCAGGGGTTAGTTAGGATATCCTGCATTTCGGCGGCAAAAATATTTTTGTCTATAAATTACCGAATTTTCCCCTTAATATATAAAAAGCCACTCGATAGAGTGGCTTTTTTATTTTATAAAATCATTAAATTTATTTTGCAAAACATCAATTTGTGCTTTGGTGGGTGTTTCATAATTTTCAAATAAGAACTCACGGTTTAAGGCATCATACTTACTTTTGCAAATTTTCTTAAACGGTAATAATTCGACCGATTTAATACAAGAATATTTTTTAACTATTTCAGAAAGCTTTAAAATATTTTCGTCACTATCGTTAAGACTGGGTACAATAACCTGTCTTATACGAACAGCTTTATTTTTTCTTTGCAAAAGTTCTAAAAATTCAAGCGGTTTTGAAAGTGAGCAACCGATATACTTTCGATAATCTTCATCGTTTGTAAACTTAATATCAAGCATTACGTAATCGGTTAAATCGATTAATTTTTCCACCGCTTCGTTTATAATACAACCGCGTGTATCAAGACAGGTATTAATGCCGTTTTGGTGACATTTTTCAAAAATTTCAGCCACAAATTCAGCTTGTAAAAGCGGTTCGCCGCCCGAAACGGTAATACCCCCGTCTTTGCCGAAATATTCTTTATAGCGAATTGCTTTTTCTAAAATTTCGTCAGCGCTGAATTTCGTGCCGCCCGAAAGCTCTTGGGTTTCGGGGTTGTGACAGTACCCGCATTTTAGCGGGCAACCTTGCATAAATACAACAAACCGAACACCCGGCCCGTCAAGCGTGCCGAGTGTTTGAATAGAATTTACAAAACCGTATGCCATTATAATGCCTCGTGGAAGGTGCGGCTGATAACTTCTTTTTGCTGTTCCTTTGAAAGCTTGTTAAAGTTTACCGCATAGCCCGAAACACGAATAGTAAGGTTGGGGTATTTTTCGGGGTTTTCGTAAGCATCAATAAGGGTTTCACGATTAAGCACGTTAACGTTTATATGGTGTGCCATTTTAGCAAAATAACCGTCTAAAATAGTTACAAGGTTTGTAATGCGCTCATCTTCTTCCCTGCCCAATGCATCGGGAGTAATCGAGAAGGTGTTTGAAATACCGTCGCGGCAATCGTCATAGCTGATTTTAGCAATAGAATTAAGCGATGCCAACGCACCGTTTTCTTCACGGTTGTGCATGGGGTTAGCGCCGGGTGCAAACGCTTGTCCCGCTTTTCTGCCGTCTGGTGTTGCACCTGTATTTTTACCGTACATAACGTTTGAGGTAATTGTAAGCGCCGAAAGGGTGTGTGTTGCATTACGGTAGGTAGGTGTTTTGCGAAGCTCTGTTATTGTTTTATGTGTAATTTCCTTTGCAATAAGGTCAACCCTATCATCATCGTTACCAAATTTCGGGAAATCGCCTTCAATATCAAAATCAACTATATAGCCCTCTTCGTCACGAATCGGCTTAACCTTTGCATATTTAATTGCGCTTAAAGAATCGGCAATAACCGAAAGACCTGCTACACCAAAAGCCATAAGGCGTTCAACGTCGGTATCGTGTAAAGCCATTTGTGTCTTTTCGTAAGCGTATTTATCGTGCATATAATGAATTACGTTCATTGTATCTACGTAAAGCTTTGCAAGCCATGCAAGATATTTATCAAAACGCTTTACAACCGATTGATAATCTAAAACATCACACTGCATAACGTCGGTTTTGGGACCGATTTCAATACCGCTTGTGGTGTCAAAGCCGCCGTTTAAAGCAATAAGCAATAATTTGGGCAAATTACATCTTGCGCCAAAGAATTGCATTTGCTTACCGACACGCATAGCCGAAACACAGCAAGCAATAGCATAGTCGTCGCCGTAAATCGGGCGCATTAAATCATCGTTTTCGTACTGAATAGAGTCAGTATCAGCCGAAACCTTGGCGCAAAAACGCTTAAAACCTTCGGGCAAAGAAGTAGACCAAAGAATAGTAAGGTTAGGTTCGGGTGACGAGCCGAGATTATATAAAGTATTAAGTATACGGAAACTGCTTTTTGTAACTAAAGTTCTTCCGTCTTCACCCATACCGCCTACCGCTTCGGTAATCCACATCGGGTCACCGCCGAAAAGCTCGTTATATTCGGGGGTACGAAGATGGCGAGCCATACGAAGCTTCATTACAAAGTCGTCTATAATTTCTTGTGCGCCCTGTTCGGTCAAAGTACCGTTTTTAAGGTCACGTTCAATATAAATATCAAAGAAGGTAGAAACACGACCGAGTGACATTGCGGCGCCGTTTTGCTCTTTAATAGCGCCAAGATAAGCAAAATATGTCCATTGAACGGCTTCTTTTGTATTACTTGCAGGACCGCTTATATCATAACCGTAAATCTTCGCCATTTCTTTCATATATTCCAAAAAGCGAATTTGTTGATATAATTCTTCGCCCAAACGAATTTGTTCGGTCTTATATTCACCTTTTTCTAAATTCAATTTATCCTTGCGCTTTTGTTCAATCAATTTGTCAACACCGTAAAGCGCAACACGGCGATAGTCACCGATAATACGGCCGCGACCGTAAGCATCGGGAAGACCGGTAATTACGTGGCTGCGACGTGCTTGACGCATTTCGGTAGTATAAGCGCGGAAAACACCGTCGTTGTGGGTGGTACGGTATTGAAATTCGTTTTCAATTTTATCAGAAAGCTTGTAACCGTATGCCTCGCACGCCTGACGTGCCATACGAATGCCGCCAAACGGGTTTATACCGCGACGAAGCGGGCTATCTGTTTGCAAGCCGACAATGATTTCATTTTCCTTATCTAAATAACCTGCGGGGTACGCCGCAAGCGAAGAAACGGTTTGAGTATCAATATCTAACACACCGCCCGCTTGACGTTCGGCCTTAAAGAGCTCGTTAAGCTTTTTCATAAGCCCATTTGTTCTGTCGGTAGCACCCGTTAAAAATTCATCGTCACCTAAATATTCAGTGTAATTTTGTTGAATAAAATCCCTAACGTTGATTTCATCTTGCCATACACCCGATTTAAATCCATTCCATTTTTCACTAAACATTTTAACATTCCTCCATTAAAAAAAGCAATCCAGCAAAGAACACTGAATTGCCCAGACGGTCGGCCATATATACGGTACACTTCCCTGTGTTAAACCACATTATCCGTCAGTTATGTACCTTGCTATATATTGTAAAGCATATTAACGTTTTTGTCAATATGTATTATTAACTAAAAAGCTATCGGCGAAAACCACCACCGATAGCTGAATTTGTCAACACAGAGGGGCGTCTCATGTGTTCAATTAGAAAAAACAATTATACACCTAATGTAATAAAGCGCTTTAAAAATCCTCATTAATTTAGATTAAATAACATATTGCTATTTTTATAACATTATGTTAAAATAACTACATTAAATTTAAAAAGGTGATTTTATGAAAACTGTTGTTTCGGTTATCGGTAAAGATGCCGTTGGTATTACTGCAAAGGTTAGCGGTCTTTGCGGCAAATGTAACGCTAATATTTTAGACATTACACAATCTGTTTTACAAGATATGTTTGTAATGGTTATGCTTACCGAAATTAAAGATCTTAACTGTTCTTTCTCGGAATTTTCTGACAAGATGAAAGTTTTAGGCAAAGAAAACAATCTTGATATTCGCGTAATGCACGAAGATATTTTTAACTCTATGCATAGAATTTAAGAGGGCGAAAAATGATTAATATTCACGACATAATGGAAACCATTAATATGATTTCCGAAGAAAATCTTGATATTCGTACTATAACTATGGGTATTTCCCTTTTGGATTGTTGCGACAGCGACCCCGAAAAAGCTTGCGAAAAGATTTATAACAAAATTACCCGTCTTGCAGGTAATCTTGTAAAAACGGGCGAAGATATAGAAAAGGAATACGGTATTCCGATTATTAATAAGCGTATATCCGTTACCCCTATCGCTATGATTATCGCATCATCTGGCGGTGACCCCGTTATGTACGCTAAAACCCTTCAGCGTGCCGCTGATGCTACAGGTGTTAACTTTATCGGTGGCTTTTCAGCGCTTGTACATAAGGGCTTTTCAGCAGGTGATGAAGAGCTTATTCGCGCTATTCCCCGCGCTCTTTCGGAAACCACAAACGTTTGCTCAAGCGTAAACATCGGCTCGACTAAAGCGGGTATTAATATGGATGCTGTTAAGCTTATGGGTCAAATCGTTCGCGAAGCGGCTGAAATTACCGCTGACCGTGAATGTATCGGTTGCGCAAAGCTTGTTGTATTCTGCAACGCAGTTGAAGATAACCCCTTTATGGCAGGTGCTTTCCACGGTGTAGGCGAACCCGATTGCGTTATTCACGTTGGTGTTTCGGGTCCCGGTGTTGTTCAAGCCGCAATTAAAAAGCACCCCGATGCAACCCTTGGCGAATTAGCCGAAATCATTAAGCGCACCGCATTTAAAATCACAAGAATGGGTCAGTTGGTTGGTACCGAAGCTTCCAAGCGTTTAGGCGTTCCCTTTGGTATAGTTGACCTTTCTCTTGCTCCTACACCTGCAGTTGGTGACTCGGTTGCCCATATTTTGGAAGAAATGGGTCTTGACTGTTGCGGTATCCACGGCACAACCGCCGCTTTGGCTATGCTTAACGATGCCGTTAAAAAAGGTGGCGTAATGGCTTCTTCCTACGTTGGCGGTCTTTCGGGCGCGTTTATCCCCGTTAGCGAAGACGCAGGTATGATTGCTGCCGCACGTTCCGGTGATTTATGCCTTCAAAAGCTTGAAGCAATGACCGCGGTTTGCTCGGTTGGTCTTGATATGATTGTTATCCCCGGCGAAACCCCAGCCGAAGTTATTTCGGCAATTATCGCTGACGAAGCAGCTATCGGTATGGTAAACTCTAAAACCACCGCAGTCCGTGTTATTCCTGCTATCGGCAAGCAAAAGGGCGAAGAACTCGACTTTGGCGGTCTTTTGGGCTCGGGTCCGATTATGGACGTTAATCTCAACAAATTACCCACTAAATTTATCGACCGTGCAGGTCGTATCCCCGCCCCGCTTCAAAGTCTTAAAAACTAGGTGATTTTATGAAGCTGTTATTTAAGCAACGCCTGTTTTCGTGGTTTGACAGTTACGATGTTTATGACGAAGACGGTAATACCGTTTATGTTGTAAAAGGTCAGTTGTCTTGGGGACATCTTTTAAAAATTTTTGATAAAGACGGTAACGAGGTTGGCACAGTAAAGCAGCGCATTTTTGCATTTTTACCACAGTTTGAAATGTATAAAGGTAATGAATATTTGGGCTGTATCCGTCGCGAATTTACTTTTTTCC
>JAZQWD010000152.1:0-10463 GCA_045632165.1 Acutalibacteraceae bacterium
TGGAGGCACATTGTAGGGACAGGCCTCCCGGACTGTCCGCGAATATAGTAGAATTGTGACGGGCAGTCGAGGTTACGGCTTCGCCATTACCCCTTTGTCGCTTTGCGACATTTCCCCTATTAGGGGAATCTCACCTGCCCCTACGCGTGGTGTAAATGTAAATTTATCTCCCCGACAAACTATAATTTATTAATTATTCAATCGCTTGACAACTATAAATTTTAATGATATTTTAATAATAAGCTATATAACGGGGTGGTCTTATGAGTAATAAAATCGTATTAAAATTTACAGTTTTTGCAGATTTTCATTATAAAGAGGGAATGTATCTAAGCCCTGTTTCAGATATTGAAAAAATAGTAAATTCGGCTAATGAAAACGGGGTAGATTTTATACTTCACGCGGGGGACTATTGTAACGATTACATTGGTTCACCCGAAGCTATAAATCCACTTTTAAACAACAAATACGGGATCTCGGTTTACGGTGTTTACGGTAATCATGAGCTTGAAAGTAATGGTAATACAATGGGATTTGTAACCCCATTATTAACTAATGATAAAGAGGTTGTCTGGGGTACAAATAACGGTAAAATCGGTGATGGAAGCGTCGGGTATTACTATTTTGATAAGGGTGACTTTCGCATAATTTGCCTTGATACGAACTATTCTTTTAATGAAGAAAAGGGTGAGTGGCAACATAATTTAACCGCAAGCTGGGGTGCTCCCGAAGGCAATATAAAACCGAACAGTTTAGGCCCCGAACAGCTTTTATGGCTTGAAAAATTGCTTAAAAAATCTATAGCTGAAGCTAAAAAATGTATAGTTGTAAGTCATGCGACCTTTAACAGCGAATGGCATGGTTGCGCCCCCGACACAAATGAGGTTTTAGGGCTGTTTGAAGAGGTAAATAAGGCGAAAAAAGGCACTGTTTTTATGGCAATAAACGGCCATTATCACACCAATAAAATCGCAAAAAAAGACGGTATTTTGTTCTTTGACGTTAACACTGTGAGAAACGGTCGTTGGGTATATAACGCTCCCGAACATTACAACGAAAATCATACCTTTGAGTATGAAAAATACGATGATGAGGGCAACAAAATATCAAGTGAAATTGCCCTTTTATGCGCGCTGTGGCAAAGCGGAAATACCTGGTATTTTGATGCCCCGCTTTTTGCAATCGTTACGGTAAGTGAGGATGCAGAAATTGAAATTAAGGGTACAAAATGCGACTGGATTTACGGTGTTGTGCCTGAAAATTTACCCGAATGCAAAGTTCCTGAAATTTCAAATTATCAAGAATAGAATATTGCGGTGGAAGTGTTAATTCTTCCACCGTTTTTTTGTGAATATGGGTTTATCGGGTCAGCGACAAACTATAATTTTAAGTGATATTGATTTTATTGGTTTACAAATGGCAAAGTTTTTTCTTTCTTAAAAAGTGAACACCCCGAAAGAAGGGAGGTATAGTGGGATAGGGGTGAATTTTTAAATTTAAGGAGGAAAAAATGATTGAACTGAATATTTTTGACAAAGAACTGATTGCACAAAGTAATGCAGTTGCCGACGGTGTTAAATTTGAAACCGTAAGATTTACCTTTCCCGATAATTGGGCGGGTTATAAAAAGACCGCGGTTTTTAAAAATGCCGACGGTTTAGTGCTTAACGTGGTTTTAGATAAAGAAAACCCGTTGTGTATTGATGAAAACGAATGTTATATTCCTTATGAAATGCTTACGGGAAATCGATTTTCGGTTTCAGTTTTCGGCGTCTTGGGTGATAGTGTTGCAACCACAACCGAAGCCGAAATTGACGTATTAGAAAGCGGTTATGCAAACGGCGGTGCGCCGAGCACGCCAACCCCGTCACAGTATCAGCAGTTAATTAACCTTACCGAAAACGCGGTGCAAATTGCACAATCTGTAAGAGCGGATGCCGATAACGGACTTTTTAAAGGTGATAAGGGTGATATTGGTCCTCAAGGTATTCAAGGTGAAAAGGGCGAAAAAGGTGATAGCGGTGAATTGCCGCTAGATTTTTTAAACAACTCATTTGCGCCGATTATTAGAAATACTGTTAGCGGTAAACAAATCCGTGTGAGGGACGTTTCTTCTGTTGAACACGAATTGAAAATTAAAGTAAGTGGTGCAGAAAACGTAACAGTTTACCGATACGGCAAAAACGTGTTTGATTTAAGTCACCTTGCCAAAACTTACATTGCGCGTTATAACGGCTATGCCCAAAAGTATAAAATTAGTCAATTAAGCGGTAAAAACATAACCTTTCAAATTTCTGTTGACTTTACGCAAACCATAGAAGCGAATGCCTACGTGTCGGTTAATTTATATTGGTTTGATGAAAATAATCAAACAATTAAAACCAACTACGGTAGTCAAGTTAAGCCTAATACTGAATCGAAGGTGGTATACGTAACTGCGCCGGTTCCGACTAATGCTTTTTACGTCGGATTCGGTGTAGGTGTGTTTTTTGACGGGGCGGCAGATCCGCAAGAAGGCAGTACGATAACACTTTATAATCCGCAAGTCGAGTTTGATACCACGCCCACCGAGTATCAACCCTATGACCTTCAAGTCGCTTCGGTTGATGCGGAAGGAATTGTTCAGGGCTTAACAAGTGTGTCGCCCGTTACAGTTTTGTTGACGGATAATTCTAATGCGGTTATTAATCTTGAGTATAATGCAGATACCAAAACATATATCGACAACAAATTTGCAGAGCTTCAAGCTCTTGTATTGGAGGGATAAGAATGAGCAAAAGAGAAAGCAGAGTTATTAATGCGTTTATTAATTGCGTAAAATTAGGGGAATATACCTTTGATTATGCTGTTACGCTTATTGAAGATAGTGATAAATACGGTTACTTAACTGATAACGCAAAAGAAAGTTTTTATGCAGCTTTTGAGGGTTGAATAGAAGTGCTTAAATTATAAAATATATGTGCGAAAAGGCGAACACCGTTAAGGTAGTTCGTCTTTTTTAATAAAGCAAATCGCTCGTTGACAGTAAAGTGATAAAGTGATATAATATAAAGTATAATAGTATTATTATGTTTAAATATTGAGGTGTAAGATTTATGTTTGAAAATAAAACAATGAATATTCCCTTTTCACCACCGGATATAACTGAAGATGAGATTGCAGAAGTAGGACAAGCATTACGCTCTGGTTGGATAACTACCGGACCAAGAACTAAAAAACTTGAAAAGCTAATTGCTGATTATATCGGTGTAAAACGTTGCGTTTGTCTTAATTCGCAAACGGCATGCGCTGAAATGGCGTTACGCGTTTTGGGTGTGGGCGAGGGTGATGAGGTTATAGTTCCCGCTTACACGTATACTGCTACAGCTTCAGTGGTTTGCCACGTTGGTGCAAAACCTGTTTTAGTGGATTGTGCTAAAAATAGTTTCGAAATGGATTATGATAAAGTAGAAGCAGCTATTACAGAACAAACTAAGGCAATAATACCTGTTGATTTGGGTGGTGTGCCTTGTGATTATGAACGTTTATTTAAGATTGTTAAAAACAAACAAAATATTTTTAAACCTTCAACCGATATTCAAAATGCCTTTGGTAGGGTTGCTATTATGGCAGATACTGCACATTCCTTCGGCGCTTCCAAAAATGGTGTAATGGTTGGTAATATTGCAGATTTTTCATCATTTTCTTTTCATGCGGTTAAAAATTTCACCACGGCAGAGGGCGGCGCCCTTACTTGGCGTTCGATTAATGGTATAGATGATGATGAAATTTATAATAAGTTACAACTTTTAAGTCTTCACGGTCAAAGCAAAGACGCTCTTGCTAAAACTAAGCTTGGCGCTTGGGAATATGACATAATGGGTACGTGGTACAAGTGCAATATGACTGATATTGCTGCCGCTATAGGTCTTGTACAATTTGAAAGATATGGCGAACTTTTGAAAAAAAGGAAAGAAATTATCAGCAAATACGATGAAGCGTTTAAACCTTTGGGTATTGAGACATTACCGCATTATACCAATACACAAAGTTCTTCAGGCCATTTGTATATAACAAGAATTCCTGATATTTCTATCGAACAACGCAATGAGATAATAATCAAAATGGCAGAGCAGGGCATTGCTTGTAACGTTCATTATAAGCCCTTGCCTATGCATACTGCATATAAGAATTTAGGATTTGATATAAAAGATTTCCCCAACGCATACGAACATTTTGCAAATGAAATAACCTTGCCGTTACATACACGACTTACTGAAGAAGAAGTTAGGTATGTTATAGAAAAATATTTGAAGATTGTAAGTGATTATATAAAATGATTCTAAAAAAATGGGAAGATATTCCTAAAGAAATGCAAACCGATGAGGTTTATAAATATTATCAAATACTTAGACGAAAAAAGTTCAGCTTAATTTGTAAACGTGTTTTTGATATTGTAGTTTCGGCTATACTGCTTGTTTTGGTTGCACCAATATTTTTAATTTTGGCGATAGCCATTAAATGTGAATCAAAGGGTCCGGTTTTTTATCGCCAAGAAAGAGTAACACAATACGGCAAACGATTTAAGATTTTTAAATTTCGTACAATGGTTCAAAATGCTGATAAAATCGGCGCACAGGTTACAGTCAGTAATGATGCAAGAATTACACGCGTAGGTGGGTTGATTAGAAAGTGTCGATTAGATGAAATAAGTCAATTAATTGATATTTTTAGAGGCACAATGACCTTTGTTGGTACACGTCCGGAAGTTTCAAAATATGTTGAGCATTACACCCCTGAAATGTGGGCGACGCTTTTGTTACCTGCCGGAGTTACAAGTATTGCAAGTATCTATTTTAAAGACGAGGCAGAGCTGTTAGACAACGCGATAAATACCGATAAGGTTTATGTTGAAGATATACTTCCGGCGAAGATGTATTATAATCTTAAAGGTCTTGAAGAATATAGCTTTTTTGGTGATATAAAAATAATGTTTATGACAATTTTCGCGGTGCTGGGCAAAGAATATAAAGATGAATGCCGCGCAATAGAAAAGGTAAAAAATGGGTAAAAAAATATTAGTTTTATGTACGACAGATTCAATGATATGGAATTTTTTGGTTCCACATATAAATGATTTGGAAACTAAGGGATATTCTGTGGAATGTGCGTGTTCTGAAACGGGTGATTTTTTTGCTAATTTGGAAAAAATTCACAACCTTAAAATGCATAAAATTGAATTTGCCAGAAGTCCTTATAACATAAAAAATTATAGTGCATACAAAAATCTGGTTAAATTAGTTCGCAAAAACCAATACGACGTGATATTTTGTCATGAACCCGTTGGCGGTTTAATGGGACGAATTGTGGGTAAAAAATGCGGCTGTAAGGTTTTTTATATGGCTCACGGTTTTCACTTTTTTAAGGGTGCACCGCTTGTGAATAAGTTGGTATATTATTCGGTAGAAAAGGTTTTATCTAAATTGACCGATGTTTTAATCACAATTAATGAAGAGGATTTTGAAGCTTCACAAAAATTTTACGCAAAAAAGAAATATAAAATCAACGGTATTGGAATAGATACAAACAAATTTATTCGCATTGATGGTTGCACTGATTTGCAAAAAGAACTTAACCTTAACGATGACGACTATTTGCTTTTATCGGTTGGCGAGCTTATCGAAAGAAAAAACCATGCGTGTGTTATTGAAGCGATAAAGCGTTTAGATAATCCGCATATTCGTTATGCAATAGCAGGCGATGGCGAGCTTTATGATCATTTGAGTAAAATGATTGAGGAAAATGGTCTGACGAATCAGGTGTATTTGCTCGGTTATAGGACAGATATCAGCAAATTATGTAATTGCGCCGACGTTTTTGTTATGCCTTCTTTGCAAGAGGGGCTGTCGGTTGCATTGATGGAAGCTATGGCTTGTGCTAAGCCGATAATTGCCTCAAAAATCAGAGGAAACGTTGATTTAATAGACGATAATTTGGGTGGCATATTGGTTGAAGCTAAAGATGTTTCGGGATATGCTGATGCAATTTTATATGGTTATAAATATAAGACCAAATTTTTAAAATTTGGCCAATATAATTCTGAAAAGATTAAAGAATTCGATGTTGAGACTGTTAAAAAACAGTTGGCTTTAATTTACAGTGAATGTTTGGAGGAAAACAAGTGAAAAACTTACTTTTTCTTATGAGATACCCTTTAGAGGATGCTTATAATCTAAAGCAAAAATTTGATGGTCAGTTACAGAGCGCTGTTAATCTTGGATACAACGTTTTTCATTTGGCTTACGACCACAAAAACGTTTATCTTATAAACGTGAACGAACAAACTAAAGAAAAAATTTGTTCAACGACGTTTGGCAGTTTGGGGGCTTATCGCAGTTCTTTTGGATTTTACGATTTGTATAGAGCTCTTGGCATTGTATTAAAGAAGATAAGTATTGATTGTATATATATGCGCCTTAAAATTGTTGACGGTAAAGCAATTAAAATTTTTAAAAAATTTAAGGCGGGCGGCGGCAAGCTTATTCTTGAAATTCCAAGTTATAATTCTAAAGAAAAGGATTTAAGCTTTTTTAGAGTTTTGGTTAAAAAAATACTTGGTATATGGCAAACTAAGTTACCGCTTTACGTTGATTTATACACCTTAATCGGTGCAGAAAATTTAAATGAATATGAGGGCAAGCCCGCCATGTGTATTTCAAACGGTGTATGTGTTGAAAACTTCCCCGTTCACAATTGCACGTATAAAAATGAAATACATATTTTAGCGCTTGCAAGTATGCGTATTTGGCACGCTTACGACCGACTTATTAAGGGTCTTGCCGAATATAAGGGCGAAACTCCCGTTTATATTGAAATGGTAGGCAATGACGGCGATGGTTCTTTGAAAGAATGGCAAAGAATGTCTGAAAGTTTAGGCGTTGAAAAATTTGTTAATTTCCGCGGCGGTATGTACGGTGATGATTTAACAAAAATGATGAACGAATGTCAGGTAGCTGCAGCCACCTTGGGCTTGCATCGCAACGAAAATACAGTAGGTTCGGTTTTAAAGGTGCGTGAATATTGCGCGCGCGGCATACCTTTTGTTTACGGCTATGATGACAGCTGCTTAAATGGTGACGAAACCTTTGCGTTAAAGGTTGAAAGTAATGATAACCCGATTGATATTGACAAGGTTGTTCAATGGGTAAATGAAATTTCAAACGGGCAGTCTACTGCATTGCAGATGCGTGATTTTGCAAAAGAAAAGCTTTCGTGGGAAGCGCAACTTAAAGATGTATTTAAATTTGTTTTAGGTGAGAGTTAGTGCTAAATTTTTTGTATGAAAATTATCCATACGGTTCGAATGAGATGTTTGTTGAATATGAAATGCACGCTTTGGAAAATTATCCGAACGAGTTTAACATATTTGTTTTAAGGGCAAACGATACATCTAAAAAAAGGTTTGTTCCTAAAAATGCAAATATTGATTTTATTAAAAGCGAAACGATGGGTATTAAGCTTTGCGGGTTTGTTCGTCTTTTCAAGAAAAATTCGCTTAGTGAAATATTTTCGGTTTTAAAGCGCAGACCTAAAGATGGGCTTTTGCGGTGTCTAAACAGAATATACCGTTATCAAAAGGTTGCGGTTATATTTGAAAAGCAATATGATACCTTAAAAACTGATGCCTCAAAAGACGTTTTTGTAAGTTATTGGCTTAATGAATGTGCTTTTGCCTTAACTGAATTAAAACGAAAACATCCCGAAATAAAGGTTGCATCCCGTGGACACGGTTATGATGTTTTTATAGAACGCGGATATATGCCCTTTCGACGTGATATACTTTCCGGTCTTGATAAGATTTATTTAATAAATAAGGCAAGTAAGGAACATTTTAAAGAACATTATGGCGACTGGCTTGATATTTCTAAAATTGAAATATCGCATTTGGGTGTAGATATTCCTAAAGAAGTTACCCCGAAATCAAATGATGGCGTTTTTAGAATAGTTACTTGTGCATCGGTTATTCCGCTTAAGCGGTTGGATTTAATGATAGATGCGCTTTCGTATTTAAAGGATAAAAAAATCGAATGGGTACATTTCGGCGGTGGCTTTTTGCTTGAGGATATGAAAAAACGCGCCGAAGAAAAGCTTACGGGCAGTATTTTAAGTTATGAATTTAAGGGGCAGGTTCCGCTAAATGAAGTTCACGATTTTTATAGTGAAACTGCGGTTAATTTGTTTGTAAACTGCAGCGATACCGAGGGCACGCCTGTATCAGTTATGGAGGCAATGTCTTACGGCATACCCGCTGTTGCAAGAAACGTTGGCGGTATGGCGGAAGTGTTAGATGATACCTGCGGCATATTATTGCCCGCCGATGAGGATGTGTTGGCATTGAGTAGGGCGATAGAACAAATTTTTTCGCTTGAAGGCGATAGCTATGCCTTGCTTTCTGGTAAAGCGCGTGAAAAAATTAAGTGTGAATTTAATGCTGATGTTACTTTTAAAAAGTATATTGAAAGTATTGGCTCAATTTAAGTTTTGTTTTGCGTATAGTTGTAAGGAGTATTTTTCTTAATGTTTGATAGAATAGAAAATAAATCTAAATTTTTTAAATATTTGCTAGCAATTTATTTTATGTTTTCACCGCTAGATTATATTTTGCCGCATTTTGGTGAAGCCACGGTAATGTTGGTTGTAGGACTTTTGATTTCTGCACTAGCGGCATTTATGGCGTTTGGGCATGAATATGTTAAGCTCGAAAATGACCAAATTTGTATTTTTTTATTGATGATGATGATGGTTGCAAGCAATTTTTGGGCTATTGACGGTGCGCGTGCATTTAGTTATACTTTTTCTTTCGTTGCCACTGCTGCAATGTATTTTTTACTTTTATTTTTTAAATTTTCCAAAGATGAAATTGAATTGTTTGAAACTGCTTTTATTATCGGCGGTACGATTTTTATTTTATATGTTTTTACCCAGATAGATTTATCGAGAATTATGGATGGGTATCGTTTAAATTTAAAAAGAATCGGCAATGAGGAATATTTTGCTGACCCGAATGGACTGGCAGCCCGTCTTATGATGCCTTTAATTTTGATGATTAAGCGTATTTTTGAAAGAGAAAGTAAAGGTTTAAAGGTTCTGTATGTTGGTCTTGCGGGAACTATGACATATATTATACTTTTGACCGGTTCTCGCGCATCGGTACTTTCTATAGGTGCAATGATTGGTGTGTTATTATTAACTTTGGGAAATAAAAAATGGGGTACAATTTTTGTTATTGGTCTTATAGCGCTTGGCGTTATTTTGTTAATGCCCGATATATTGCCCGAACATATTGTTAACCGAGTTTTTAACCTTGAAAAATATACAGAAATAGCCACCGCAGAGGGTGACCGAATTGATATCTGGAAAAACGTTATAGTAAATGTTTTTCCGATAGCGCCCTTCTTCGGGTTTGGAGCCGGTAATGCAAGTGTGTCACTTATAGAACATTATGGTTATGCTAAGTCGGTGCATAGTTCTTGGTTTACAATGCTTG
The DNA here is from genome assembly GCA_045632165.1 of Acutalibacteraceae bacterium. Classification (GTDB taxonomy): domain Bacteria; phylum Bacillota; class Clostridia; order Oscillospirales; family Acutalibacteraceae; genus UBA737. The sequence goes on from JAZQWD010000152.1 coordinate 9,527, forward strand.
CTGACTTGGGTATAATCGGCTTCGTTTTGTGGATGTCGTTAATTTTTGGCAAGATGAAACAGGCATTTATTTTAAGAAAGAATAATGCTTATGTTCTTGCGGTTTTGGTTGCTATTTTACTTATGTCTTCTACCCTTGATGCTATAAATGAAAAATATCTTTGGAACAGTTTTTTATACGTGCATTTGATTACTGTAATGTACGTATCAAAAGAAGAAATAATACCGAAAATTAAACAGTAAGGGATGTTTTAATGAAAAAGTTATTGATAATTTGTCAATATTTTTTACCCGAAAATAAAATTGGGGCGATAAGACCTTCTAAATTGGCTAAGTATTTAGCACAAAGCGGTAATTATAAAGTTACTGTTGTGGCGGCTAAACCTTATGGGGTGGATTGCCCTGAATATGAAGTGACCGCTGACGGTGTTGAGATTTATCGTGTTAATATGGGAAAATTGGCTTCGCTTTTGCATTATAAAAAGGCGGGGAAAGGCACTTCTACTAACACTGCTTCAACAGAAACGGCTAACTCACCTAAAAAATGCGGCTTGAAGTGTTTGGTTATAGAATGGCTTTTCCATTTTCGCATGTTATTGGAAAAAAACGCTATGCTTCGTAATGCTAAAAGCATATTGCGTGATAATAAAAAAGAATTTGACGTAATTTTTTCTACCTATAATACTGAATTTGGTCACATAGTTGCGCGTTGGTATAAAAAACACCATAAAAACGTTAAATGGATTGCAGATTTCAGAGATAGTGTGTGGCTTACAAATTCAACACCAAAACAAATTAAAAAAGCCAAAAAATTTGCAAAACGGGTTGCGACAAATTGCGACTTAATAACCGCAGTATCGCAGGGTATATTTGAAACTCATAATACTGATTTTGGTGCAAGAGACCGAAAAATTATTTTTAACGGGTATGATTCGGAG
>JAZQWD010000153.1:0-7054 GCA_045632165.1 Acutalibacteraceae bacterium
AGAACAATCGGTATCATTACAACAAAAATAATAACAAAGATATAAATATATTTCTCCATGCAATTGCCTCCTTGTCAAATTCTTATTTATCGGTTAGTTGTATTATAGCACAACTTGACTAACAAAGAAAGAGAGTATTATAAACACCCTTAGTTTTTTAAAAAAACTAAGGGTGTTTTCGTGTCTTGTTGTACTGTCCTTTAGAGTACGACCCATATTGCCACGGTTTTTTATGTTTTAATTAAAAAAATACGCTTTTTGCCTGTTCTTTAATTTCTTTAGAAGCCACAAACGGAATTCTTGTGGTGTAACCGTTTTTTGCAGCAACAATTTTCTTTGTAGGCCAAGCAAAGATATCCTTATTCCATTGGTTAATGGTATCGTTATAAAGCTCGCGCGCTGCGGTAATTTCACGCTGCAAATACATATTTTGTTGCATTGCATCGGCGATTTCGCGGTGTGCGGCAAGGTCGGGATAGTTTTCAACCGCAACGTTTATATTGCGTGAAATGTTGTCAAGCTGACCGCCGATTTCGTTTCTGGCTTCGTCATTGTCACCCGCATTACCCGAACGGTACTTTGCAATATTTTCAAAGGTTGATTTATCTAAATCAATCGCCTTATCTAAAAGACGCGCGCAGTTTTGAAGCACCATAACGCGTTGTTCAAGGTAGTTGTCAATTTGTGATGCGTTTCTTTGAATTTTTTGCTGTAACTGATCAAAATGCTTTTGAGCGCTTATCTTCATAAACAGGAAAACCACGCCGGGAACAATACCTAAAACCCATAAAATAATTTCAAAAATCTTCGAGCCAACGCCAACCTCTGCAGGAATTTTTTTAACGATAACGTTTGTGTCTAAGCCCTCTTCTCTAATTTCGGGGTTAAGTTCATCTAATTGATTTGCCATTTTAATTTCTCCTTTTAATTAAATATGCACAAGCCGTTGCGACTTGCAATAATATTTTTATTTTCAGCCATACCGGCCGATGTAACGAAAAAGTTGTTTTGTGCCTCAAGTGGAATATAATCATCCCATTCAACGGGAACGTTATGCCAACGACCGTCACCGCCGTAAACCGAAACAATATCAACCCTTTGTTCAATATCATAAGAATATGCCGTAATGCAGGTTTCGTCTACACCGTTATTCGAGCCAACAAAGCTTGATTTTAAAATTGCTTTTGTTTTGGTAGCGGGGTGTACTACCCTGCTTTCATCCATTGTATTCGCCAGTACCTCGCATTCTTTAAGTGAATAAAGCTGCGATAATTCGGGAATTGGCTTTAAAGAATGTACAGGCCTTTCTTGATATATCGGTATTGCCAAAATCGGCGCGAAATCAAAATACACCGCTTTGAAAAATTCGGTATTTTTATTAATAAAATTCGATTTTATAACGTCAAACGAATGTGATGCATAACCGTTTGCCAAAAGATTTATAGCCCTGCCCTGACTGTGCTCTGACACAATCCTGTTAGTGCGCTTGGTTTTAATAAAATTAAAATCATCGCCGTAACCCGTTTGCGAAAGTATTAAATCAACCATATTGGTTTGAGCAAGCGGTGTAAACAAGGTTCTAAACTGCACCTCGTTTGTGCGGTCTAGCGCGTCGAACAATACCTCAAATTCTGAATTTGACATACTCATAAAATCGCTGTTTTCACTTATTGCCTTTTCGGTTTTTTTGTTAAGCTTCTTTTCACCGCGTTTTACAATTTTTTCAATTTGCTTTTCACTCTTTTTATGTAGCTGTGAAGCATCACGACTAAAATTTAAATCGGGCGCACCCTGTGCACAATAATTTAAAATTACACGGGTATTATAAAAGGGTTTTGGTTTGACCACCGTTGCGTGAAGGGTTTCACTTCTCATACGGGTGCGAAGCTTACCGTCGCTGTCGCGGTAGGTTTCGGTCCAATGAATGGTTTTATAACCGTGATAGGTTTCAGTACCCATTCGGTGAATAAGCTTATTTTCAAACAAAAAGGGATTTTCGTTATAATTGCCCGCCAAAACGTCAATAGTCGATTCTTCTTGGGTTCTGCCCTCATTAAAATCGTAATTGATTTTCATATCGGTTTCTTGGTTTTTAGAAAAATAATCATCAAAGCGAATTGAGGGAATTGTATTTTCAATAATATTAAGCGCGTCCCTGTCGGTAAATAAATTATTAAGCGGCGCCATTTGGCGGTGTGCTTTTTTGAGCAATTCGTTTGCCGTTTCATCAAAATTTGCTATTTCACTACGAAGCGCCCTAATGCAAGGAGTAGTTTTTAAAATAACAAGCGGAATTAACACAAGCGTAATACACATTAAAACCCTTAAAAACCTTAGCCAATTTAGCTTACGTTTAACCTTTGACCTGTTTTCCACACAGTCGTTATATTGCGTTATGGTTTTGCGGTTTTCTTCAATATCAACACCTGAAAGCTGTACTAGCTTTTCAAAAAAGTCGTTTGCGTTTTTCAAATGAAGGTCTTTTAATTTACTCTCATATTCTTCCAGCGGATTATATATAACCGAATTCATCCTATCCCCCCTTATCGACATTATACAACATTTTTCGCATAATGTAAAGCGCCGCACGTACTAATATGTATATGCAAATTAAGGGTAGATAATATAAGAATAACCTACAAAAGCTTTAATGTTTATCTTTTTTAAAAAATCTCACAAGAGCAATTATTATTGAAATCATAGTAAAAACGTTACCCGCCGCGCTGCCAAAAGCACAGTTTAAAAGGTTATATGAAAACCAAAACGGTTGTGCTAAAAACGCTGCAATTCTTATATGCTTTTCCTTTGTAAACCACACTGCCACGATTTCGAAAACCACGCCAAAAAGAGGCAAAAAACTAAGCGGATTTTCATATAAAAAATAGGTCGCAACAACTAAAATTAATGCGGTAATTAACCATATAAAAAACTTAAATTTCTTTAAAAAGGGCCTATCCTTATGTTGCGCAAAAAGGGTTGCAAACGCACCTATTAAATCAAAAACCGCACCCGAAAAAGCACCTAAAATGAGGTATTGCAGTATATATAAAACGCGTGAAAAAACGTTAGTAATAATTATATAACGACGGGTTTTACACTGAAAACCAAGTGCAAAAACCAGCACCGCCAACCCACCTATTATATTTGCAATTATCGGCATTTTTTCACCCTCTTTTACCCATTTATAATGCATATTATAATACCATAATTTCAAAATTTCTTCAACATACAAATGCATTTCAACCACTAAAATGGTATTGAAAAAATTAAAATTTAGTGTATAATTACGGTGAAAGGCGGTGTTTTTATGCAAAATAAAAAGTATATTTCAATAGTTTTTGATGACGGCCCACGTGAGCCAATGCGCGAAATGATTGAAAAATTTATAGAAAATAACCACCGTTGCGGCTTTGCAATTATTGGCAAAAACATTAATAACGATACAAAAAATTTATTAAAATATGCAATTGATAATGGGTTTGAGCTTACCTCACACGGCCAAAATCACATAGGTCTACCTGACCTTGAAAAGCAAGAAATTTATAACGAGCTTTTCGCCCCAATTAATGAAATTAAGCAACTCTTTGGGTATAAAATCACCACCGCACGTGCACCTTATTGGTGGGTAGACGATAAAGTTTTCGAGGTGTGCAAAGAACATAATTTACCGCTTTTAGGGCAAGGAATAACCGTCGCACGCGACTGGGAAAACACCGTATCAAGTGACGAAATTGCCGATTCTTTTATAAAAAATATTTGCGACGGTGCAGTTGTTACCCTGCACGTAAAGCCAAATACACTTGCGGCCCTTGATAAAATTTTTGCCTTTTTAAAGATGGAAAATTACGAACTTCTAACCCCAACCGAATTATTTAAAGTTAAAAACGTTAACCCCATTCCCCTTGGTAAGCAAATTACCAGGGTGTGAAATCATATTTTAAAGTTTAAAACGCGGCAGGAAAATTCCTGCCGCGTTTATTTTTTATTCCACCTTTACGCTTTTAGCATATTCGTTTATATCTTTATTAAGTTTTAAAAATTTATCGCTGTCGGTAGCAAAGGTTAAAATCCAAAAGCAATCCTTCGCCTTATAATACATAAGTGATGCGGTAATTTCCTTGCCGTCGTCCTTAGTTGTGGTGTATTTCATTGTGGGTATACCCTCTAAATCACTAATAATTGTAGGATTTATATTTTCTAAAAGAAAACGGTGATACTCTGCAAACTCCTGCGCCGAAAAATCGCCAAAGTCGGTTTCGCTATTTAAAAATTTTTCACCCATTATAGTAAGAGTTTCGTCACCGATTATAAAATCGTAATCTTCATCGACAAAGTCCATTTGTAAAAAGTCGGTGGTAAGTTCGATTGAAACACCATCCATTTCAAAGGTTTTGGGCTTCGCAACATCATTTGCCGCCTTGTCGCTGACATCCTTTAAAAAATCGCAACCGCAAAGCGAAAATATTAAACATAACGCCATTAAAACCGCTAAAATTTTCTTCATTTTAAACACCGCTTATTTTAAAATTTTCTTAATGATTTAATATTAACATATAAATTTTATTTTTTCAATACAGAACAGTTAATCAAAGCAAAAAAGGCAACATATATTACTTATCCAAAACCCAAACACTTTAACCGTAGAAATCCCAAAAAGCCGAGAATATTAATTTTTTATTGCATATAAAAGTAAAAAATGATATAATTTTTTCAAAACATAATGTGCTACTTTTTTGCTGAAAAGGAGAAAAAATGGAAACTAAAGTTTTTTTAAATGCAAAGTATATTTCTGCCCCACTTAATTTATTAGAAAATATGTACGGGGAAAAGGAAGAAAATTTCAAAAATGCCCTTTACATTTGGCCCTATGGCTGTACGAGATTTCATGCTTGCCGTCTCTTTACTCCTTCAAAAGAGATTAAAAAGGTAGAGCTTGCCTTTCGTTGCGACAACCTTTTCGATCTATGGCTAAACGGCACACAGGTTGCAATAGAGACAAAGCATTTAAAGCTTACCGACGTTACAGCATTAGTTAAAAGTGGAGAAAACAATCTTCATATCAGAGGTTATCAAAGCGGAACCGACGATTTTTTCAGTGCAGCAATCACCGGTGGTGTTCGAATTTATTATACCGACGGTACTACGGAAGAAATTTTGACCGATAAGCAATTTAAACAGTTGCAGTTGGTGAACTTTTGGGAAACCGAAGAACCCGAAGGATTTGAAACCGCTACACAGGGCTCTCACTGCCGCGGTATAAACGTGATGGAGCTTCACCCCAGAGCATTGCGACGCTCCTTCTATTTTATTCGTCAGTTTTCATTAAAGAAAATGCCGATTTCTGCCCATTTATATTCAACGGCGCTTGGCTGTTATGAGCCGTACATGAACGGAGAAAGAATTACCGATAGCTTCTTTATGCCCTTTGGTCAAAACTACACAAAGGAATATCAGGATTTTGACGTTTTGTCCTTGCTTAAAGAGGGCGACAACTCGATTGGTGTAATTACCGGCAACGGTTCGTATAACTGCTCGTCATGGGGAGAAATGACTGCAGAGATTCCCGAAATAATGGCTATATTAGAGCTTGAATATGCCGACGGAACAAAAGAAACTATTTATACCGATGAATTATGGCGCTGTGCTCCTTCACCGCTTATAGAAAACGACATTCAGTACGGTGAGCGATATGATGCCCGCCTTGAAAAGAAGGACTGGTGTACACCCGAAGCAGATACAACCGACTTTGTTTCAGTATCTGCTCGAAATGATGCCGAACCCTTGACTTTGCTCGCGCAAAATTATCCCTATATTAAAAAAATGAAGGAATACCCCTTAAACGAATATAAAGAACTCCCTGACGGCTCATTTTTGTATGACGTCGGTGTTTGTATTGCCGGAAGAGCACGTATTACTTTTCAAAATTTAAAAGCCGGTCAAAAGGTAAGAATCCGCTACTGCGAGCGTATAACAAAAGACGGTATGCCCGAAAGCGGCGCATTTACTACCGTATTTTACCAAAACGATTGCGCCCCCGACGGCAAAAGCCCCTTGTTTATGAGAAATCTTGACGTATATTACGCCAAGGGCGAGCCAAACGAAACCTATGAATGCCGCTTTGCATATACCGGCTTTAGATACGTTTGGGTAGAATGCTTGGACGACCCCGCACAAATTGTACAGCTTACCGCATTTGAGCTTCATAACGAACTTTCGGAATGTGGCGAAATTATCACAAATGATGAAGCGCTGAACAAAATTTTTGCCGCAACCAAGCGTGCTTGGCTTAATAACCTTTTTAACGGTCCTACCGACTGTCCCACACGTGAAAAGAATTTCTGGAACGGCGACGCCGAAATTTTCTCTCATGCAGCTTGTTGGCTTACGGATAATTCCGAATTCCTTGCCCGTTGGACCGAAAACGGCAGAAAAATGCACGACGGCCCTTACGCTTGGGAGGACGAAACCTATGAAATCCCCCTAACCTTATATGCTTTTTACGGCGATAAAGAATTATTAAAGCGCAGATATCCCGCAATGTTAAAGCTTATCGAAAAAAGACAAGAATTTGACGGAATGATTCTACCGCAGGAGGATTCACACCAATACTGTGACTGGTTATCCCCAACAGGTATCAGTCCTAATAAGCAATTTTTCGGCGGCTGCTGGTATTACCATATGCTTTCACGTGTGGCTGACGTAGCGGAAATTTTGGGTGATACCGATACCTGCGCTACCTTACGTGAAAAAGCAAAAGCGGCGCGCGAAGAATTTACCCGCCTCCACTTAGTTGATAACGGCACCGACTACGACGCCCGTAATCAATGCGGCATTGTGCTTCCCGTGGTATTCGGCATTGCGCCGGAAGAAAATCGAAGCGCTTTAGCAGCAACTTTGGCAGAATACATAAAGAAATCTGATTACCATCTAACAACCGGCTTTATCGGAACAAGATTTATTTTTGAAGTATTGGCAGAGTTCGGCTATAAGGAAATTGCATATAAGGTTCTTACCAATAAAACCTTCCCCTCTTGGCTTAATATGCTTTCAACAG
>JAZQWD010000154.1:0-10215 GCA_045632165.1 Acutalibacteraceae bacterium
GATAGTTTCCGACTATGAGTGGTATATCGCCGCCAAGGTTTCAATTAACGATTCGCATAACTATAAAGCAGGGGATACACTTAAAATTTACACCTCGGTTAAATCTTCTCCCGTTTTACCTGTAACCGTTAAGCAAATTAATACTTCCGACAGTGCTGAAAGCGCGGTAATTATTTTCGCTTGTAATGAAATGAATTCCGAACTTGCTTCTATGCGAAGCGGTCCTATGACGGTTGTAAGCCGTGAATATAGCGGTCTTAAGCTTTCTAAAAAGGCGTTGCGCGTGGTTGATGGCGTTAAAGGCGTTTATATTTTAGAGGGTATGCAAGCCAAATTTACACCGGTTGAAATTTTATATTCTACCGATAGTATGATGATTTGCAAAAAATTAGATAAAGACGGTTCGCTTCGACTTTATGATCAGGTTATTGTGAAAGGAAGAAACCTTTATGATGGAAAAATTATCGGCTAAGGAATTTGATTTAAATTTTAAAGCCGTTAATGATAAATTCAAAGCAGCATTAATAAAAGCGGGTAAAACCGAAAACGATGTTATTTTGCTTGCCGCAACTAAAACCGTAGACGTTGATACTATAAATTATGCAATTAATAAAGGTATTAACTATATTGGTGAAAACAAGGTGCAGGAGCTTTTATCAAAACAAGACGGCATTATAGAAGTGCATCACCACTTTATCGGTCATTTGCAAACCAATAAGGTTAAAGATATAATCGACAGGGTTGAACTTATTCATTCGGTTGATTCTTTAAAGCTTGCTAAAGAAATTTCAAAACAAGCATTGAAGAGAAACAAGGTAATGGATATTTTACTTGAAGTAAATATTGGTGATGAAGAATCTAAATGGGGTTTTGAGGCGAGCGAGCTTGAAAATTCTATAATAGAAATTTCAAAGCTTCCAAATTTGCGAGTTTGCGGTATAATGGCTATTCCGCCAATGTGCAACGAACCCGAGGAAAACCGCAAATATTTCAAAGAAATGTATCAAATCTTTATTGACATAAAGAATAAAAACATAGATAATTGTTTTATGAACATACTTTCAATGGGTATGTCGGATGATTTCGATATTGCTATTGAAGAGGGTGCGAATCTTGTAAGGGTTGGCACTGCATTGTTTGGAAAACGTTATTATATTTAAAACAAAAATTAAAATAAAGTGAGGACTAAAAAATGGGTATTCTTGACAGTGTAAAAAACATTTTCTCAATTCCTGAAGAGGATGAAATTGAAAACGAAAACGAAGTGGTTGAAGAAGCTCCTAAGAAAAAGCCCCAACCCGAAGTTAAGCGTGAAAGCACACCTCGTGTTATCGGTGGCAAAGCTAAAAATGCACAAACAGCAAACGGTATGCAGGTTGTTCTTGTTAAGCCCGAACGTTTTGAAGACGTTAGAGATATTGCCGACCACCTTAACGCTAAAAAGACTGTTCTTTTAAATCTTGAGGTTTGCGATCGCGATATTTCAAGACGTATTATCGACTTTTTAAGCGGTGCGGCTTATGCTAACCACGGCGATATTCGCAAGGTTTCAGTTTCAACCTTTATCATCGTTCCAGCTGACGTTGACGTTATGGGCGAATTAATGCTTGAAGAATTAGATGAAGGCCGTATGTATTTCTAATGGAAAGTGAAATACTTATTGCCAGAATAAACGATACCTTTGATATTTCACAAAAAACCGCAAAACCAAAATTTTTTGGCTTTTTAAGGCGAGAGGAAGCGGTTTTAGCCCAAAGAACGTTGGATAACCGCGGTGCCGATTATACACTTTTTGGTGGGTATGAAAGTGCCGAAAGGGTTATGCTTGGTTGCTTTCCCGAATGGTGTGATGAAGTGGATTTTCCAATAACTGCCGTTACTTTTACCTATCGCGAGGCGGATGAACTGCGCCATAGGGACTTTTTGGGTTCTTTAACCGCTATTGGTATAACTCGCGAAAGCATTGGTGATATTTTGGTAGAAAACGGACGTGCAGTCTGCTTTTTAAAGAACGAGGTTTTGCCGTTTGTACTTCTTAATATCGATAAAATTGGTAAAATTGGTGTTAAGATAAGCGAGGGCTTCGAACTACCGTTACCACAAGCGGATTGTCTTAAAGAAGCGACTGTTACGGTTTCGTCGTTACGGCTTGACTGTGTTGTGTCCGCCGTTTGTGGTGTTTCGCGTAATAAAGCAAACGAACTTATTGGTATTGGTTTTGTTACTGTTAATTCTGTTACGTGCGAAAAATCTACAAAACAGGTTAATGACGGTGACGCAATATCGGTAAGGGGAAAGGGTAAGTTTATCGTGGGCGATACTTCTTCGAAAACTAAGAAGGATAGAACCGTTTTAGAATTTAAAAAATATTTTTAAAGGAGTTAACAAACAAGATGTTTACTGCCGAAGAAATTAAAAACGTAAGTTTTTCAAAATCAATGACCGGTTATAAAACTGAAGAAGTTGAGGTTTTCCTCGATAAGGTTGAAGCCGATTATCAAAATTTTGAATCAATAATTAATCAATACAAAGCAGAGGTTGTACGTTTGCAAAACGAAATCGATACTGCTGAACATTCAAAAAACAGTATTCAAAGCGTGCTTTTAAACGCGCAAAAGCTTGCTGAGCAAATCGTTGCCGATGCACAAAATCAAAGTGCCCAAATGATAAAGGAAGCCGAAGATAACGTTGCACTCTTAGTTGCAAAAGAAAAAGAAATGGCAACCACTTTTGAGCTTCAAGCGGCTGAACGCAAGGCAAATTTGGAAAACGAACTTGATAAAATGGTTAAGGATGCTAAAATCAAAGCCGATGCTATTACTTCTGCTGCAAACGATAGTGTGGCAAGACAACAGGTTTTATTTGATAAATTAAAGCTTGAGGTTGCGGCATTTAAATCTGCAGTTACCTCTAAATATAAAGAGCACATTAGCATTTTGCAGGAAATTCCTGATGCGGTACAAATGGACCCCGAAAGAATGGCAAGCGTAATAACTGCAAAGTTAAATGCAGTACCGTCTGCTGAAAGCTTTATTGCACCCGCAAAGAATAATCAAGTTGTTTCTGAAATTGAAGATAACGGTTTTTCTATTGCCGAAGCTAGCGAGGAAGAATAATTTACCATTACCTTTAGGGAGGTATACTTTTGATTTCATATATATTAGCATTAACGGTTGGCGCGCTTATATTGGGTGTCGACCAATACACAAAATATTTTATAATGAACCATTTTGAACTTGGTCAAGGTACTGATTTTATAAAAGGACTTATTGATATTGTTTACATTCATAATAAGGGCGGCGCATGGGGTATTTTAGAAGGTCACACTTGGGGTCTTCTTGCTATGACCGTTAGTATTATGTTGATTTGCATATCGCTACTTTTTAGATGGGGTGCAAAAAACAAATTAGTCTTTTGGGCAATGTCGCTGGTGCTTTTCGGCGGTGTTGGCAATATGATTGACCGTATTTTCCGCGATGGCAACGTTGTGGACTTTTTGCATTTTGAATTTTGGCCAACTTTCCCCGTGTTTAATGTTGCTGACTGTGCTATTGTTATAGGTGTTGCACTTTTAATACTTTATTTTGTTGTTGACACCGTTAAAGAATTAAAGAGTAAAATGTCTCAAAACCCTGTGAAGGCAATTAAAAATGACGACGCTGACAAAAATATGTGATACTAACGACCGTGTTAGAGTAGATGTATTCGTTGCTGAAATGGGTGATATAACTCGTTCGCGTGCGGCGAAGCTAATAGAGGACGGTTGTGTTACTGTTAACGGCAAAATTGCTGTTAAAAACCTTAAATTAACCCTTAATGATGAGGTAATACTCAATTTGCCCGACCCAACGGTTTATAACGTTACTGCAGAAGAAATCGCACTCGATATTGTTTACGAGGATAATGATTTATTGGTTGTAAACAAGCCGAAGGGTATGGTTGTTCACCCGGCGGCGGGTAATTTTGACGGCACACTTGTTAATGCACTTATGCATCATTGCGGTGACTCGTTATCGGGTATTAATGGTGTTATGCGCCCGGGAATTGTACATCGCATTGATAAAAATACAAGCGGGCTTTTAATGGTTGCAAAAAATGATACTGCACATAACGGTTTAGCCGAGCAAATTAAGGAACATTCTTTTACCCGTGAATATGAAGCGGTGGTTTACGGCAATATTAAAAATGACAGTGGAACAATCGATGCACCTATTGGCAGGCATCCTGTAAAGAGAAAGCAAATGGCAGTTACCGATAAGGGCAGTAAGCATGCCATTACCCATTATAAAGTTATTGAACGCTTTGGTGATTTTACCCACGTTAGACTAAAATTGGAAACGGGTCGAACTCATCAAATTCGTGTGCACATGGCATATATCGGTCATCCCGTCGCGGGTGATGACGTTTATGGTCCTAAAAAGGTTATAACATCACTATGTGGTCAATGTTTACACGCTAAAAAGGTTGGCTTTATTCACCCCATAACTAACGACTATTTAGAATTCGAGTCTAATTTGCCGGATTATTTTGTGAAGTTTTTAAAGGGGATTAGATAATGGGTATTTTTGATGGTGCTGTTTTATTTTGTGATATTGACGGCACTTTAGTTGAAAACGGTATTATACCGCAAAGAAATATTGAAAAAATTGAATTTTTCATTAAAGAGGGCGGTATTTTTTTACTTGCAACAGGGCGACACTTTACGGGTAATTATGATCTTGTGAATGCTATAAATGGTTTGTCCTTGGCAGTTGTTCTTAACGGCGGTATGATTTATGATTACAGCAAGGATGAAATTATTGATGAAATAACCTTGCCGAAAACTGATTATCACTATGTTTTGGACGTTTTAAAAAGTGGTTTTGATTGTGGTATTGAGGTGCATTCGGGAAAGCGTATTTTTACTTTGCGCCAAAACAAAAATACCGACGAGCATCAACACTCACAAAAACTTGAAACAACCGTTTTAACCTATGATGAAGCGAAAGAATTTAATTGGAATAAGGTTATTTTTATGTTAAACGGACCTGAAGATTATAAAAAAATTGCTTCATTAATTGATACGACTGATGCTAATTCCTGCTTTATGCCAACTTGTACTTATATCTATGGCAAAAAGTGTGATTATTTTGAACAAGTACCTCTTAATGTTTCAAAAGAGGTTGGTATGAGCCGACTGTGCGAAATACTTAAAACTGAAAAGGGCAAGTGCTTTGCAATAGGCGATTATTATAACGATTTAACAATGCTAAAAAATGCGGATATTAGCGCAACAACAGCTGAAGCACCCAATGAAATCAAGCAACAAGCCGATTTTGTTGGTGGTAGCTGTAAAAATGGCGCAGTAGCCGATTTTATAGAATATTTAACACAAATTTTTACAAATTGAAAGGATGAAAAAGATGGACGCTGCATTAAAGAAATCCCTTGAAAAGACCGCAACACAGGTTAGAATTGGGATAATTGAAAGTATCCACAGTGCGAAGGCAGGTCACCCCGGTGGCTCACTTTCTTGTACGGATATTTTAACCTATCTTTATTTTGCTCACATGAACATCGACCCCAAAGACCCCAAGAAGGCAGACCGTGATAGATTAGTTTTATCAAAAGGTCACGCCGCACCTGCACTTTACTCGGTTTTGGCGCATCGTGGTTATTTTTCGACCGATTTGCTTATAACCCTTCGTAAGCAGGGCAGTATTCTTCAAGGTCACCCCGATATGAAATATATCCCCGGTGTTGATATGTCAAGCGGCTCTTTAGGTCAGGGTATCTCCTGCGCCGTTGGTATGGCATTATCTGCTAAACATTTTGGTGATAATTATAAGGTTTATGCTGTTTTAGGTGACGGTGAAATTGAAGAAGGTCAAGTTTGGGAAGCAGCAATGTTTGCCGCAAACAAAGGTCTTTCTAATCTTGTTGCATTTGTTGATTATAACGGTCTTCAAATCGACGGTACTATCGAAGAGGTTAACTCTGCAGCGCCTATTGATAAGAAATTTGACGCATTTAATTGGCATACAATAGTTATTGATGGTCACGATTTTGACCAAATTGAAGCGGCATTAAAGGAAGCTGAAACCGTGGATAAGCCGGTTGCAATTATTGCAAAAACCGTTAAGGGTAAGGGCGTTTCTTATATGGAAAATAACGTTAACTGGCACGGTGCGGCACCTAATGATGAATTAGCGGCACAGGCACTCACAGAGCTTAAAGAAGCTCTTGCAAAGTTTAATTAAGGAGGAGTACTAAAATGGCAGATATTAAAACAGTAGCAACAAGAGCCGCTTTCGGTGCTGCTCTTGTAGAACTTGGCGAAAAACGTGATGATTTTATCGTTTTGGATGCGGACTTAGCCGCCGCTACCCAAACAGGTATGTTTAAAAAGGCATTCCCCGAAAGATTTTACGATTGCGGTATTGCTGAACAAAATATGGTAAGCATTGCGGCAGGTGTTGCGGCAACAGGTAAAAAGGTCGTTTGTAGCTCGTTTGCTATGTTTGCGGCAGGTCGTGCTTTTGAACAGGTACGTAACTCTATCGGTTATCCTCACCTTAACGTAATTATCGGCGCAACTCATGCAGGTATTTCGGTAGGCGAAGACGGTGCTACCCACCAATGTAATGAAGATATTGCTTTAATGCGTACAATCCCCGGTATGACAATTATCAATCCTGCGGATGAAACCGAAGCAAAGAAGGCAATGTATGCCGCTATGGACCACGACGGCCCCGTTTATATGCGCTTTGGTCGTTTGCCTGTACCCGTTGTTTTTGATGAAGATTACGACTTCCAAATTGGTAAGGGTGTAGAACTTCGCGAAGGTAACGACGTTACCATTATTGCAACAGGTCTTATGGTTAACGAAGCGCTTCAAGCTTGTGATTTATTAAAGGAAGAGGGAATTAATGCCCGCGTTATTAATATCGCAACTATTAAGCCCCTTGATACTGAAATTATTCTTAAAGCCGCTAAGGAAACAGGCGCTATTGTTACTGCTGAAGAACATTCAGTTATTGGCGGTCTTGGCAGTGCTGTTGCTGAATGTGTTGCAGAAGAATATCCTGTTCCTGTTGTGAAACTTGGTGTTTATGACAAGTTCGGTCATTCAGGTCCTGCAGTTAAGCTTTTGGACGAATTTGGTCTTCGTGCTGTTAATATTGTAGAAAAAGCAAAGAAAGCAATTTCATTAAAAAAATAATCTTTAAGCACCCTTAAAAAGGGTGCTTTTTTGTTAATAAAAAATGAATTTTTGCAGTAATCATATTGACTTTATAAGGGCATAGTATTATAATGTTAGGGTGCTAACAATTAATTTTATGAGGTAGCTTATGCAACACGAGAAAAACATTGGTTTTAACGTTCGGCGGCTTGCAAATTATATAAGGCGCGATATTGAAAAAAGCTCTGCGTCGGGAAAAATTGTTTTGCCCAAAGGTGTAAACGGTTGGGCAATTCATTATTTTTATGACAACCGTGATAAGCAAATTTTTCAACGTGATTTTGAAAATCGCTTTTCAATAAGGCGTTCAACCGCAAGTAATATTTTAAAAACGATGGAGCAAAACGGCTTTATTGAACGCGTAAGTGTGGAAAATGATGCTCGGTTAAAACAAATAATACTTACTGATAAAGCAATAAAAATTCACGAAGAAATTATGAAAGATATCGAAAGGCGAGAAGCGTTGATTCGAAAGGGGTTTACTGAAGCTGAAATAGAGCAGTTTCTTGCTATGATAGACCGATTTATTTTGAATTTGGAGGACGAAAATGATTAAAACATTAGCAAAATCAATTAGGGAATATAAGCTTCCCTCAATTTTAACCTTAATATTTATTATGGGTGAGGTTTTAATAGAGGTTGCAATCCCTTTTATTACTGCCGACCTTGTTAATAGCATTAAAGCTGACGCGCCTATTAAAAGTGTTATACAAACAGGTCTTATACTTATTGCAATGGCATTTGTTTCACTTGCGTGCGGTGGTATAGCTGCAATTACAAGTGCGAAGGCATCAACAGGGTTTGCAAGAAATTTGCGCCGTGATATGTTCCAAAAAATTCAAGGATTTTCTTTTAGTAATATCGATAAATTTTCATCAACCTCGCTTGTAACACGTCTAACAACCGATATCACACACGTACAAATGTCGTATATGATGATAATTCGTGTTGCGGTTCGTAGTCCTATGATGTTTATTTTTTCAATAATTATGGCTTACACAATGGGCGGTGCGCTTGCTACTTCTTTTGTTGTTGTAGTCCCCGTGCTTTTTGCAGGGCTTTTGTTTGTGGCTAAAAATGCAATGCCTGCATTCCGCCGTGTTTTCAAAAAATATGACCGATTAAATGAATCTATTGAAGAAAACGTCCGTGCAATGCGTGTGGTTAAGGGCTTTTCCAGAGAAGATTATGAAAAGCAAAAGTTTGCCGCTGCGGCTGACGGTATAACCGAAGATTTTACAAAAGCTGAACGTATTGTTGCATTAAATAATCCTATAATGCAGTTTTGTATGTATTTTAATACTGTTGTTATTTTGTTCTTGGGTTCATATCTTGTAATTAGCAGTTCTGGTAAAACCGTTGACGTAGGTCAAATTTCAGCAATGCTTACTTACGGCGTTCAAATTCTTATGTCTCTTATGATGCTTTCAATGATTTACGTAATGCTTACAATGTCGCTTGAATCAATGAAACGTATTTGCGAGGTTTTAAACGAAGAATCTAACCTTAAGAATCCCGAAAGCCCACTTTATGAGGTTAAGGACGGTTCAATTAAGTTTAATAACGTTAACTTTAAATATAATAAAGATGCGAAACGTAATGCACTTGAAGGCATTAATCTTGAAATCAAGTCGGGTATGACGGTTGGTGTTATCGGCGGTACAGGTTCTAGTAAATCATCGTTAGTACAGTTGATACCGCGTCTTTACGACGTAACCGACGGTGAGGTTTTAGTCGGTGGAGAGGACGTGCGAAATTATGACATTAAAACCTTGCGCGATGCCGTTGCTATGGTACTTCAAAAGAACCAACTATTTTCAGGTACAATTAAAGAAAATCTTCGTTGGGGTAACGAAAACGCAACCGATGAGGAACTTGTTGAAGCTTGTAAATTAGCGCAGGCAGACGACTTTATCAGCGGTTTTGCAGATGGTTACGATACTTATATCGAACAGGGCGGTACTAACGTTTCGGGTGGACAAAAACAACGTTTATGTATTGCACGAGCACTTCTTAAAAAGCCCAAGATTTTAATTTTGGATGACTCTACAAGTGCGGTAGACACAAAAACCGATGCATTTATCCGTCAGGGCTTTAAGAAATTTATTCCCGATACTACAAAAATTATAATTGCTCAGCGTGTTGCCTCAGTACAGGATGCGGATTTAATTATCGTTATGGATAATGGCAAAATTGCAAATATGGGCACACACGATGAACTTTTAAAGACAAGCGAAATTTATTGCGAAGTTTATAATCAACAAACAAATGGAGGTGACAGTAATGAGAACGCCTAATTATAGAGGACCTCAGGGCAAAGGTCCGGGTCCCGGCGGTATGCCGCGCGGAAAACGAAAGATTAGTGTACCAACACTAAAGCGAGTGCTTAAAATGCTATTTTCGTTCTATCCGGTGTTATTTCCATTAGCACTTATTTGCATTGTTTTTGCGGCGCTTGTTGCTACTGCACCTGCAATTTTTAATCAACGAATTCTTGCAATTATTGAAGAAACCTTGAAAACAAATGGCAACTGGGCAACAGCCAGTAAAGAAATTATTCCTAACATTATTGTTTTGGTTTCACTTTATCTTGTATCACTTGCTGCGGTATTTACCCAAACACAGTTGATGGCTTATATTACTCAGGGTTTTCTTGGAAAAATGCGTAAAGCATTGTTTAACGGTATGCAAAATTTACCTATTAAGTATTTTGACACTAACAAGCACGGCGATATTATGAGCCATTTTACAAACGATATTGATACACTTCGTATGTTGGTTTCACAGTCAATACCAACAATTTTACAAGCGGGCATTGTTGTTATTACAGTATTTACCATAATGCTTTCTTACAGTGTTTGGATTACTTTGGTTGTATTGGTTGGTGTGTTCTTCTTATTTATGGTTACCAAAAAAGTTGGCGGTGGTTCAGCTAAATACTTTATTCGTCAACAGCAGGCAATCGGTAAAACAGAGGGCTTTATTCAAGAAAT
>JAZQWD010000155.1:0-3978 GCA_045632165.1 Acutalibacteraceae bacterium
GTTTGTTGTGCGCTCTTTACGGCGCTAGAGTATAATACCACACCCACACCCTTTTGTCAACACTTTTTTTCATTTTTTTTAAAATTTTTTTAAAACTTTTTTTGACCACAATATATTGGGTTTGATGCGTTGTTAAAACAACAATTTGTGAACAAAAACCGTCGTTTAATATTATATTTTATCATTTTCACCTATTACCTGTCGCATTTTTGAAAGAATTTTTTTCTCAGCACGTGACACTTGAACCTGAGTCATATTTAATAAATTTGCAGTTTTACTTTGTGTAAACAAATCAAAATAACGATATTTTATTAATAGACGCTCGGTGTCATTTAAATTCTTCGCCGCCGTTTCAATAAGAATTTTATTACCAATTTCATCTTGATGGTCAATTATCGGTAAATCCATTTCGCTTATACCGTCGTCATTTTCTACTGTAAGTGACACCGTTGACTGCGAAGCACATAACGCTTCGCTTACGTCGACCGCGTCAACTTCTAAATAATTTGCTATTTCATTTACCGTCGGCTCTCGGTTTAATTGTTGCTGTAAAATTTCATTTGCTTTTAATATTTTAAAATGCAGTTCTTTAATACTTCGCGATACTTTTACCGCACCGCCGTCACGAAAAAGACGTCGCACCTCACCCATAATAACCGGTACGGCATAAGTTGAAAAAGCGAACCCGCGTTCAAAGTCGTAAGCATCAACCGCTTTTACAAGTCCCATACATCCTGCTTGATACAAATCGTCATACTCTATTCCCCGCCCCGAAAAACGGCGGCATATTGAATGAACAAGCGGGAGATTTTCTTTTATAAATTCTTCACGATTAAATTTTGCCTCAACCATTTACGTTAAAGCGCTGACTGATTTTTTTGGTGAGATAAACCGTTGTCCCTTTTCCAACCGTTGAGCGAACCTTTATAGTATCCATAAAGCTTTGCATAACCGCAAAACCAAGACCCGCACGTTCGCCGCCTACGGTAGTAAAAAGCGGTTCCATTGCTTTGCTTATATTCTCAATACCGCAACCCTTATCACGAATTTTAATTTTCAAAGTATTATCTTCATAAATTTCGGCAGTTATGTAGATATTTCCAAGTTTTTCTTTATAAGCATGCACTATGCAATTTGTTACCGCTTCGCTTACAGCAGTTTTAATATCGCTTATTTCTTCAAGTGTGGGGTCTAATTGCAAAACAAACGCCGCCACCGTTGCTCTTACAAAGCTTTCGTTAAACGAGCGTGATTGAAGTGTCATTGTAAATTTATTTTTAACCATTTAATTACCTGCTTTCTAGTTTTGCTAATTTTTCTATTCCCGACAAACGGAACACCTTATATATATTAGGTGGTGTTTCGGTAATGTGTAAATCCGCTCCCGTTTTTTGCAGCAAACGGTAACGCCCCATTACAAGTCCTATTCCCGAACTATCCATAAAAGTAATACCCTTAAAATCAAGAATTACAAGGGTTGGCATATTAAGTTCAATAGCTGCATCAATAGTTTCGCGCATTTCCTTTGCGGTATGGTGGTCCAATTCGCCTGAAAGATAAGCGGTAACAACCTCACCCGTTACGTTAATTTCAACCGACATAATTTCACTCCTAAAATATAAATAGGACAAGTCCTTATACATATAATAAGGGCTTGTCCTTGAAAAATTTGTCACATTTAGTTTTTAAAATAAATTTTTATTTTTTCGCGAATGGTTGATGCAAGATAAAGTGAGCCGAAAACAAAAATAACCTCTTCATCTTTGAGCATTTCAATTGCATCATCATAATTATCCGCAATTAAGCATTGAGTATATTTATTTGCGGTTTTGCAAAGCTCGTCGGCAGTAAGAGTTCGCGGTACGTTTTCAACCGTTACTGCCACCGCCTTATATATATAAGGTAGGCACTCCGCCAAAACGGTTTCATAATCCTTATCTTTCATCATACCTATTATTGCTGTTGCTTTACCGTTATATTGCTTTAAAAATCCTTTTAAAGCCGCCGCGCCATCAGGATTATGCGCACCGTCGAGTATAACAAGCGGATTTTTTGAAACAATTTCAAGTCGGGCAGGAAAATAGGTGTTAGCCAGGGCAAATTTTAAATTTTCTTCACTAATTTCAATTCCACAATTTTTCACCGTTTCGATAACGATAAGTGAATTTTCAATTTGATATTCGCCGATAAGCGAAGTAGTGTATTTCACACCTTTATATATATAGGTGTTACCGGTTATATCGCTTTTTAAAATTTTAAGCTCATTTTTTTGCGGAATAATTGGGCTATATTTGCCTAAAACCAAGAGTGCTTCATCGGTTTGGTTAAAGCTTGTGATAACGGGCGCGTTTTTAATAATACCGCATTTTTCGGCGGTGATTTTTTCGATAGTATCACCCAAAATTGCGGTATGATCAAGCCCGATTTTTGTAATAACGCTTGCGATAACGTTTGTTAAACTGTTAGTAGCATCAAGCCGACCGCCAAGCCCTGTTTCAATTATGGCAATATCACACTTTTTATCAGAAAAATATAAAAAAGCGGTAGCGGTTATAAATTCAAATTCGGTAAGCTTAATATCAACCGCTTTCACCTTTTCGGCATAATAAGTTAAATCATTTTCACTTATAAATTCACCATTTATTTGTATTCTTTCACGAAAATCGATTATAAAGGGTGAAATAAAAAGCGCAGTTTTATAACCCGAAGCCTCAAAGCTTTTTGAGAGCATACTCGATACCGAGCCCTTACCGTTTGTACCCGCAATATGAATTGACTTAAAATTGTTTTGCGGATTGCCGAGTTTTTCCAAAACCGATTTTATTCGGTCGAGAGTTGGCGGCAAGGAGAAATTCCCAAGTGAATGAATATAATTTAAAATTTCCAAATAATTCATATAACACCAAAACTTTACAAGTATTATATTTTAATAAATACATATTATAGTAAAGGAACAAAAACCGCAACGAAACAGTGCATAAAGAAAACCAGTGTACTGATGATGATTTTTGTTTCCATAAAAATAGATCGTCCCACTAACGAGGTATTACTTAATTCCACCTTCCGCTGACGGGGAAGGCAAAAAACGGAGTTCAGGGTAAGAGAAAATTTTTTGGTAGTAATTTTAGGAATATTCCGATTTTCTCATTTGCTTTACTCAACAGCCCTCTCGTCAGAGAGAGCCGATGAAAAAGCGTTTTCCGTACAGTTGAGTAATTGAGTTTAGTGAGACGGTCTCTTATTTTTACATTTGTGCTTCAATATCCTTAATTGAAGCGTTAATCATTTCAATTTTATCAAGCGCCTTTGCAAGACCTGCTTTTTGTTGTTCAACAAGGTTTGCGGGAGCTTTTGCCATAAAGCCGGGGTTATTAAGCTTTCTTTCAAAGAATACCTTATCCTCTTCGGCCTTTTTGAGGTCTTTCTTAAGACGTTCGATTTCAGCCGAGAAGTCAACTAATTCCTTCATAGGCATATAAACGGTAGCGGAATCGGTGATAACACGAACTGCGCCATCGGCATCAAAGTTATCTCCAACCTCAACCTCGCTTGCATAAGCCAAACGGCAAATATAAGCGGTACCGCTTAAGAATACGTCCTTATCAGCGGTAGTAATACATACCTTTGCTTTCTTGCTGGGGGGTACGTTCATTTCAGCACGACGGTTACGGATTGCCTTAATAACTGCCATAATCTTTTCAAAGTCAGCTTCTTCTGCCTTGAACGCAAGGTCTTGGCTGAACTTCGGCCATTCGCTTACCATAAGTGCATCACCGCTATGGGGCATTGACTGCCAAATTTCTTCGGTGATGAAAGGTATAAAGGGATGTAAAAGCTTTAAGGTATTTGTAAATACATAAACCAATACGCTGCGAGCGGTGTTCTTTGCGGCATCATCTTCACCGTTAAGACGTGCTTTGCAAATTTCGATATACCAGTCGCAGAAAACGTCCCAAACAAAGTCGTAAAGCTTTTGAA
>JAZQWD010000156.1:0-19342 GCA_045632165.1 Acutalibacteraceae bacterium
TAACCGAAGACGGTGGTCTTGTTGTTGAGCTTGAAACGCCTACTTCACCTAAAAATGAAGAAGAAATTAAACCTGCAATTCCTACAATAGATAAGGTTAAACCCAGCGAACCAGATAAGGATGACATGGAAACCAATCAACAAAAACCTGAAGATGATGAAACAGTTATACCTTCAACACCCCAAAAGCCGATAGAACCTCAAGAACCTATCGAGCCCGAAAAGCCGGTTGAGCCCGAAAAGCCGGTTGAGCCCGAAAAGCCGGTTGAGCCCGAAGTACCTGTTGAGCCGGAAAAGCCGGTTGAGCCGGAAAAGCCAGATGAACCGATTAAACCCGCAAAGCCGACCTATACTTATACCAAAAACCAAAAGCATCAAAAGCTTCATTATACAAAAAGATATTTGTATAATATTTTGAACGATGAGCAAAAGGGTTGGTACCGCCAAATTGATGATGTAATTTCTCAAGTTGGAGAAAGTGTTGAAATTAATGCTAACCTAGCGGAAAATCGTAATTATTATATTTATTATCTTTATATGGCGGATAACCCCGAATATTTCTATCTTGCAAGTACCGTATCTATTTATAATTACGGTAACGGTACGTCCGCTTTGGAATTTGCTTATGCAATTGGAAAAGAAGAAGGAGAATTTTGCGGTTATTCAAGGAAACTTACTGAAGAATTAAGAAAAAAGATACTTGATAAAAAAGCAATCTTTGATGCTGAGGTTAATCAAATTATAAGCACTATTCCTGCAAATGCTCCCGACGTTTGGAAGGAACGCCTTATATATGAACGAATTTTACTTGATAGTTATTATAATCTTTCGGCACAGTGGGACGGTCTAGCAAACGATAACTGGACAGCGTACGGCATTTTGGTTAATAAATACGGTGTATGCGAATCGTATTCCGAAGCTTTCCAAGTTTTATGCCTTTATGCAGGCATTAAATGTATGGGTGTTGTCGGTACGGCAGGTGGCGGTCATAAATGGAACGTAGTTGAACTTGACGGTGAGTGGTATATGTGTGATATAACCTTTGACGACCCAATCGGCGGTGACCCTAATGACGCATATCATTATTACTTTAATAGAACTTCTGAATGGTTTAGCGAGCATAATCATAATTGGGAAGATTGTGATTGGCCTGTTCCAGAATGTAACGGTACAAAGTACTACTTTGATAACTATTTTAACTGATATAAAGGTGGATTAAATTGAATAACGCTGTTTTAAAACGCGACCATTTTAATTTGTATTATATCTTTTTAGAAGATAAACAAAATAATGTTTTAAGCAATGAAATGGCAACGCAAATGTTAAAGGCGATTATAAATCAAACCAATCGCAAATGTAAAGGACTATCCCCACCAAACAAATAAAATTATAAAGGTGATTAAAAATGAAAAAATTCAAAATTATATTAACTGTTATTTTGTGTTTCGCTGTTGCAGTAACAACCGCAACCGCTTTCCATGACAATTACAGGCAAAATAAATCAGGACGTTATTCGGCGGTTACGATTATAAAAGATAACGAGCGCGAATGGATACTTGAACGCTTTGATAAAGAATATAAAAGCATTGAAGAATATATAATTACGGTCCAAGATTATGCTTGTGAAAATTTCAGATATGATTACGGCAAAAAGGCAATAATACAGTTTTTTGACTTTGGCGATATTGTAGACGGAGACAAAATTAATGGTATTTGTTTTGATTTTGCAGTATTGTTTAAGCATATAACGCTTGTGTTATCAGAAGAGGGAATATTGCCGAATAATATTAAGGTTTACGTAGCGGACATAAAGTTTGAAAACTTTTTCAAAGTTGGTCATTCATATAATGTGTTAACGCTTGAAAACGGTGATAATTATTATCTTGATTTAACTTCTACCGCCACACGTGGTGAAAAGGGACTTAAACCTAAGCTGTATTATGAAAAATTTGAAACTTCTATAAAAGATTATGCCAAAAGCTATAATGAAACATTGTTTAATATACATTAAGGGGGAAATACTATGTCAATAATGATGATTTTTTTGTCGGGATGTGCTTGTGTTTTATTACAGACTTTTAGTAAAAATTTAATATTTATGTTTATTGGTCTTACAGGCATGTATAATGCCATTGCATTGTCGTATTTTTACGATAAAGAAAAAAGATTTTTATGCTGGCCTGCGATATGTATTAATTTAATTATAGCGGTGTGTGCTGTAATGCTACATCTAAGTTACGGTAATATTATTAATGATTATTTATGGGCGTCAATATTACCGGTATTGTTTAACCTTTTAACAATTATTGAAATAATACCATTTAAAAAAAGGTTAAAAACTGAAGTGTAAAAAAGATAAAATCCCTCACCTAAGTGAGGGATTTTATTATTTTTTCTTAAATTTCTTAAGGTTATTTTCCAAATCGCTTAAGAAGAATGAAATACCGAAACCTATAATCATCAATGTAAGCGAAATAGCGGTTTTGCCGTTAAGACCTAATATACAGCTTTCGTTTAAAAGCTTTGGTATAATGGAAATAAACAAGCCGAAAATAACCGAAAAAGTAATGGTGTAATAACGCTTTAAAAGGAAGTTGATAAGAGATGAAATTAAAAGCACACCTATTGCGAGACCAACTGCGGTTGGCAACGCGATTTTAAGGAAAAAGTCAAGCTTTAAAAGGTTATCAATGTCGGCAACGGATAGCCACATTTCATACATACCGAAGTAGTTTAAAATTACAGCACTGTCAACACCCGGTATAATATAAGAAGCGGCAACAACCAAACCTAAAATAACCGATTGGAATATATTAGGGTTTGTAACCTGCGGAAAATCTACTCCACCAAAATAAGAAATTACAAGACCAAAAACTGTGGCGCTTAAAATTAATAAAATATAGAGTTTTGGAAATTTCTTACCTTGACTTCTTTTTTCTTTGGTAACTTCGCGTATAAATAGGGGAATAGTACCGACAACTAAACCTAAAAAGGTAAAGCGGGTTTGCATTTCAAAGTTAGTTAAAAAGAACTGCGCTATTTTACTGAATAATAGCATACCTGTGCCAATACCCATAGCAAGCGGTATTAAAAACATTACGTTCTTTTTAAAGTTTTTAAAAATGGTACTAATACTTTCAAGCGCTTTGTGGTAAAGTCCGAAAATTACAAGCAACACACTTCCCGAAAGACCGGGGGTGATAGCACCAAGACCTACCACAATACCCTTAATATAGGTTAGCAAAAAATCTTTTAAAGCAGTCATAATAAACCTCGTGTTGTATTAATCCTTTATATTATATAACAAACGTCAGATTTCTACAACAAAAAATTAAATTAATTTATTATAAAATCTTCTGTTTTGTCTATCTGCGAAACTAATTCATATTCTTTTATTAATTGTTCAAATGGAATTACTTTATCTTCAGGTACTATATATACACGTTCATTATCATTTACAAGATAAATATATTTTTCGGTTTTATAAATTGTAAATGCGTATTGACTGAATAAAAAATCCTTGCTGCCAGCGTAAATACTCATAACTTCAAATTGATATAAAAGATCAATATCAATATCGGTTATTTCTTCACCTGATAGTATTGTGTCCATTGTAACCTGCATTTCGCTTGAAATAAACTTTTTAACATATTTAAATTCATTTGCCTCTACGTCAAAATATGAATATCCATATAGATAACCGTCAAAATAATTGCCTTTGTTTATGCGATCGGCAATTTTTTCATATACATCACTACGTGCATAAAATTCATCAGTATTATAATTGTCTGATGTTGATATATACAACTTATCAGAGCTAAGTTCAGCATATTCACCCAAAGTTTCCGATAATAAAACGGGAACATCTTTTTCGGTTATATATAAGTTTTTTCCTTTTGAAAAATCGGGTGTAAACGCTTCGCAATAAGGCAAAAGAATATACTCTTTATCATCGTAAACCAAATTTGATTTTTCGTTAAAATAAATTTGTGATAAACGCATTTCATCAATAAAGTTACAGCCAATTAGTGAAGAACAAAGCAAAACCGAAAGTGCAATGCACAATATTTTCTTAAAGGTTTTCATAAATTTTGCCTCCTTATTCTAAATTAAGCTTGCGCTTCATAATTACGTTTGTAATAACGTAGAAAACCACACACATTATTGTCGTAATAACAATAGTACTGCAGAATGATATATGTAATGTTGCAAACGGGTGGTTTATAATATATGTAGAAATTTTTTGGAATAAAGGTAAATTCATTGTTATAGACATTGTAATTGAAATAATCGTGCTAAATATTTCGGTCAACATCATATAACCAAAGTATATAGCTACTGCTAGTAGAATACGATTTTTCTTTGCGGTTTGTCCGATAGCAATACAAACGTAATATAAAAGTAAAGATAAAACTGTAGAAACTAACATTGATACGCATATTTCAATAATATATAACACAATATGCAAATTTAGCGGCACGTCAGGTAGTTGTTGACCGATAAATTTTAATAGATAAATTAATGCTTTTACTAATTCGTTAAATAGATTGCCCGAAATTGTAATTAAAAAAGCGGCTATACATGAAATGAACACAACTATGTTATAAATTGATGCACTTAAAAGCTTTGCAAATAAATGTTGATTTGAACTAACAGGTAAAGCAAAAGTAAGATAACCTTCACTTGTAAAAAGATTTTTATAAAATCTGAAAACACTTATTACTGTTGCCATTAACGAGCACGCAAAAACCGCAAAACCAAAAAGTATGAATGATGAGCCCTGTGCTAGTTTGTAAACTATTGAATCAGTTTCAAAAAACATTAGAATTCTAGTGAAAAATGCTAGTGTAAACAGTACAATTTCATATATAAAAAGGGTGCGTATATAATATTTGACTTCGTGCTTTAAAAGTTTATTTACCATCTGAATTCCTCCCTAAAAAGCTCGTCAACGCTCTTGCCGTATTCTTCACGAATACTTTCAACCGATTTGTGAAGGACAACCTTACCTTTATTAAGAAAAATTGCTTCATCCAAAATAGGTTCAATATCGGCAATAAGGTGTGTTGAAATAATAACTGATGCTTCAGGATTATAGTTATTAATAATTGTTGAAATAACGTAATCACGTGCGGCAGGGTCAACTGCTGCAATCGGTTCGTCAAGTACGTAAAGCTTTGCATTACGGCTCATTATAAGTATTAAGCAAACCTTTTCTTTGTTACCTTTTGAAAGTGTTTTTAATTTTCGACTAGGTTCAATATCAAGCTTTTTAAACATTTCAAAAGCAAGGTCGCGTCTGAAATCATCATAAAAATCGCAAAATAAATCAACAAGTTGTGAAACAGTCATCCAAGAATTTAAAAAGTTGTTATCAGGTAAGTATGATACAACCTTTTTGCTTTCTACACCGGGGATTTTATCATCAATCCAAATCGAGCCCCAAGTAGGTGTTAATAGACCGTTTACTAATTTTATAAAGGTTGTTTTACCAGAACCATTAGGACCAAGCAATCCAATAATTTTACCGCTGTGAACGGTTAAATTTAAATTATCAAGAGCGGTAAGATTACCGTATTTTTTTGTTAGGTCCTGACAATGTAATAATTCACTCATTTATTCCACTCCTTAATATAATTAATAATTTCGTATTCACTAAAACCAAGCTGTAACATTGAGGTAAAATATGCTTTTGTTTTGATTTTAGCAAGGGAATCAATTTGCATTTTTGCGTGTTCGGCATTGTTGCCGACAAACCAACCCGACCCGCGAATTGAGTATATAAGACCCTGTGCTTCAAGCTGTTCAAATGATTTTTGAATTGTGTTTGGGTTTACACCTGCTTTAATTGCAACCTCGCGAACAGATAAAAGCTTACTGTCTGGTGGGAACTCGCCCGAAGCAATGCTTGCGGCAATTTGGTCGCAAATTTGTGGGCAAATTGGAACTGATTTGTCAATTTTAAATTCCATTAAATCACCTCTAATTGTATTACTGTACTATCATAGTAATACAATTTCCACAAAAAGTCAAGAAAAAATCGCGGTAGAACTCTACCGCGATAGGTTATTTCTTATTCTTTTTATAGGTTAAATAATCTTCCAATATAATTACTGCCGCAACTGCATCAACAACATTTTTGCGTTTTTTACCGCGTGTATCGGTAAAATTAAGGGCGGTATGTGCCGATACTGTGGTGCAACGTTCATCCCATAAAACAACGGGTAGGGAAGTAGCAACTTTGATTTTTTCAGCAATTTCGCTGCATTCTTCGGCACGCCAACCAAGTGATCCGTCCATATTTTTGGGTAGACCAACAACGATTTCTTCCGCCATTACTTCTTTTGCCCATTCAGCAATTTTTTGTACCAATTTTTCGGTATTGTATTCATTAATAACAGTTTTAGGGAAAGCAAAACCTTCACTCTTATCCGAAACGGCAATGCCTGTTCGTGCTTTGCCTAAATCGACTGACATAATAATCATTTTGAACCCTCCGTATTTGATGGACCGATAGGATGTGATTCTAGGCGGAATAGGTCTTTCGTTAAGTGGGAAAAATCATTTGAAAATTTAATTTCTACGTTATTATCATCATCGATTTCAAAAAGACCGATAGCTGTGTTACCAAAAAAAGGAAGTTCTTTTAATCTAGATATATCATTATATAAAATAAGACATTCCAGACAACGAATAATACCACCGTGTGAAGCACAGGCAATAGTTTCGCCTCTATGCTTTTCCACAAGCTCGAAAAAGGTTTTTTCAATTCTATTATATGCATCACGCATTTTTTCGCCGTTTTCAGGTTCAAAATCTTCGGGGTGGTTAAACCATGCATCCTTTAAATCGGGATGTTCTTCGAAGGAAACGTTAATGGGTTTACCTTCAATAACCCCGCCATCAAGCTCAACTATTCCGTTTAAAACCTCGATTTCAATATCGCGGCTGCCTTTAATAGCAAAAGCGGTTTTTTGTGCTCTTGTTAATGGACTGGTATATATTTTATCAAGCGGTATATTATTAAAGCGTTCTGTTAATTTTTTTAATTGTTTTTCGCCAAGGTCGGTAATATCGGTATTGATACTGCCTTGAAAGATACGGTTAAGATTTCCGGTTGCTTCGCAGTGGCGAACAAAGTATATTTTTGTCAAATTAATCACCGAAACCAATTATACCACTTTAAAATTTTAAAAGCAAGTTAAATAACAACTTCGTTTTCACTTTTTCCTGTTTTGAAAAAATCGCTAAGGTTCTTTACTGTTGTTTCGGCAATAGAAGAAAGCGCTTCTTTGGTCAAAAATGCTTGGTGTGAAGTAACAATTACATTGGGCATAGAAATTAAACTGCTTAAGGTGTCGTCTTTTATAATTTCATCTGAAAAATCTTCAAAAAATAAATCGGTTTCTTCTTCGTATACGTCAAGTCCTGCCGCACCGATTTTGCCTTCCTTTAAACCGCCGATAAGTGCTTGTGTATCGACAAGCTTTCCGCGTGAGGTGTTTATTATATATGCGCCCTTTTTCATTTTTGCAATGGTATCTTCATTAATTAAATATTTGTTATCGTGGGTTAACGGGCAATGAAGAGAAATAATGTCAGAAAGTGATAATAGTTCTTCTAAAGTTACGTATTTACCGCAAAAATAATTATTTTCATAGGGATCATAACCAATAATATTCATACCAAAACCTTTGCATATTTCAGCAAAAACACAACCTATTTTACCTGTTCCAATAATACCAACGGTTTTGCCTTTTAAATCAAATCCTGTTAACGAATCAAGTGAAAAATTGTGGTCGCGGGTGCGGATATATGCGCGGTGAAGCTTTCGGTTTAGCATTAAAATCATACCCATTGCGTGTTCAGCAACAGCATAAGGGGAGTACGCAGGCACACGTACAACTCCAATTCGACCTCTCGCGTATTTTAAATCAACGTTGTTATAACCTGCACACCTTAGTGCTATTATTTTAACTCCATAATTTTCTAGTTTTTCAATAACCTTTTTGTTTATATTATCATTAACGAATACACAAACTGCATCACAGCAAGCTGCCATACTAACTGTGTCCTCGTTAAGCTTGTTTTCGAAAAATCTAAAGTTTAGTTCGTCGTTACTATATTTTTCAAAGCTTTCACGGTCGTAGCTTTTTGTATCAAAAAATGCAACGGTTTTCAAAAAATCACCTCATAAATATAATAATAAATATTTTTTGCAAAAAAATTGTGCATATACGCTATTGTAAAATTTTTAAAAAGTTGTATAATTGTTTTTAAGAATTTCTAAAGAGAAGGAATGGTAAATATGAAAAAGTATCTTAACCGATTATTTATCGACGGACTTTCGGGTATGGCATACGGTTTGTTTTCAACCCTTATTATTGGTACGATAATTTGTCAGATTGCTAATATTATAGGTGACAATCAGGTTGGTGCATACCTTAACGCTATCGGCAGTGTTGCTAAAACACTTACGGGTGCCGGCATTGGTGTTGGCGTTGCTTCTAAGTTGAAATCTTCACCCCTAACAACCGTTTCAGCTGCAGTAGCGGGTATGGTTGGCGCATTTCCAACCATTGCAAAGGACGCCTTCTCACTCGGTGCACCGGGCGAACCCTTGGGTGCATTCATTGCGGCTTATGTTGCGATTGAAATCGGTTATCTCGTTTCGGGTAAAACAAAGGTTGATATCATTGTAACTCCTATTAGCTGTATTTTATTAGGTTCTACCGCAGGTTACTTTGTTGGTCCTTATATTTCAAGCTTGATGAAATGGATTGGCGAAATTGTAAACGTTAACGTAGAACAAAGCCCAATTTTAGGCGGTATGCTTGTTTCTGTTGTAATGGGTATTTTACTCACTTTACCAATTTCGTCTGCGGCCATCGGCATTTCAATGGGTATTACCGGTCTTGCGGCAGGTGCTGCTACAATTGGTTGCTGCTGTAATATGGTTGGTTTTGCGATTATTAGCTATCGCGAAAATAAATTTGGCGGTCTTATAGCGCAGGGTATAGGCACCTCAATGATACAAATGCCTAATATCGTAAGACATCCTTTAATATGGCTTCCTTCAATTATTTCTAGTGCTATTTTAGGTCCTGTTTCTTCCGCTCTTTTAAAAATGGTAAGTAACCCTGTTGGCTCGGGTATGGGTTCGGCTGGTTTGGTTGGTCAGTTTATGGCTTATGACAGTATGATTGCTGCAGGTGTTTCACCCGTTATTACAATGCTTGAAATTGCGCTTATGCACTTTGTTTTACCTGCTGTTTTAACTCTTGCTATTGCAGAGGGTATGAGAAAACTTGGTTGGATAAAGTCGGGCGATATGAAGTTGGTATCGGCTAATGCGTAAGATAGACAAAACATTAGAGGCGGTTTTACGTTTTGAAAAACTATACCCAGATGCGATTTGTTCTTTAGAATATAGCGATGCTTTTCAGTTGCTTGTTGCAACTCGGCTCTCTGCCCAGTGTACCGACAAGCGCGTTAATATGGTTACACCTGATTTGTTTCGCGAATTTCCTACACCTGAGAAAATGGCAAATGCTGATATAGAAAGGGTAGAGGAACTAATTAAAACCTGTGGTCTTTATAAAACAAAGGCAAAGGATTTAGTAAAATTAAGTCAACAAATTTTGGAAGATTTTGACGGTAAAGTGCCCGATACTATTGAAGAACTTACAACCCTTTCGGGTGTGGGCAGAAAAACTGCAAACTTGGTTGTAGGAGATATATACAAAAAACCCGCAGTTGTTTGCGACACTCATTTTATTCGTATTTGTAACCGTTTGGGTCTGGTAGTAAGTGATAATCCGCTTACGGTTGAAAAAGCTATGCGGAAGCTTTTACCACCCGATAAATCGAATGATTTTTGTCATAGAAGTGTGCTTTTTGGCAGGGATGTTTGTATTGCACGCAATCCCAAATGCAGTGATTGTGTTTTGGCTGATATATGCCCTAAAAAGATAAAGAAAAAATAAAATTTTCGGTGAACGTTTTGGAACAAAATAATTTTAAAAAGTGTTGTTTTTCGGGTTATAGACCGAATAAATTTCCTTTTCAATTAAAAAAAGGTAATGCGGATTTTGATGTTTTTTACCGTAATTTAACAACAACGATTTTATCTATAATCGATGATGACTGTGATCTATTTTACACAGGTATGGCAACAGGGTTTGATATTATTGCCAGTGAAATTGTGTTAGAATTTAAAAAGCAATATTCTTATATAAAGCTTATTGCAGTAGTTCCTTTTGAAGAACAAGAAAAAACTTATTCGCCTGAATGGAAAAAACGCTATGATAACGTGTTAAATAATTGTGATGAAGTTATTGTTTTATCAAAAGAATATCACGCGGGTTGCTATCAAAACCGTAATAAATTTATGGTTGATAATAGTGATTATGTTGTAACTTGGTATGACGGTAAGCAGGGTGGCACGCGGAACACACTTAATTATGCTCAAAAAATTAAGCGTTATATTGTAAACGTTAACACCGAATATTTAAAAGAATTCAACAATTTACAAGAAAAACTTGATATTTAACTTAAAAACCGCCAAAATTGGCGGTTTTTTCTTATATTATTTTAAATATTTAATGCATATATATTGACAACAACGTTGTTCTTTAGTATAATTGTATACAGAAAAACAAGAGGTGAGAAATTTGCTAGAACTTTCTAACAAGACAAATTTACTTGAACAAAAAAATTACAAATACGGTTTACAAGACGTTGCTGAACCTAACTTATATCGTGATATTTATTCTTACGATTCTGTTCCAAAGGTTGCTTTTAACCACCGCCGTGTTCCGATGGGTATGCCTGAAGAAATATGGATTACCGATACTTCTTTACGTGACGGTCAGCAATCGGTTGAGCCGTACACCGTAAAGCAAATAGTTGATTTATATAAGCTTATGTCAAAGCTTGGCGGTCCTTACGGTATTATCCGTCAGACTGAATTCTTCGTTTACAGTAAGAAGGATAGAGAAGCGCTTCAAAAGTGTCAAGAATTGGGACTAAAATTCCCTGAAATTACCACTTGGATTCGTGCAAGTAAAGAGGACTTTAAGCTTGTTAAAGATTTGGGCGTGCGCGAAACGGGTATTTTGGTTTCTTGCAGTGACTATCATATTTTCAAAAAACTAAAGAAGTCAAGAAAAGAAGTTCTTGATATGTATCTTGCGGCTGTTGCCGAAGCATTTGAAGCGGGTGTTATGCCGAGATGTCACCTTGAAGATATTACACGTGCTGATTTTTACGGCTTCGTTGTACCTTTTGTAAACGAGCTTATGAAAATGTCTAAGGATGCAGGTATTCCTGTAAAAATTCGTGCTTGCGATACAATGGGTTACGGCGTACCTTATACTGAGGTTGCTTTACCTCGTAGCGTACCGGGCATAATTTACGGTTTACAGCACTATTCTGACGTACCTTCTGAAATGCTTGAATGGCACGGTCATAACGACTTCTATAAAGCGGTTGCAAATGCTTCTACTGCTTGGCTCTACGGTGCATGCGCGGTTAACTGTTCGCTTTTAGGTATTGGCGAAAGAACCGGTAATATTCCGCTTGAAGCAATGATTATGGAATATGCTTCACTTCGCGGTTCACTTGACGGTATGGACACAACTGCAATTACTGAAATTGCTGAATATTTCAAGAATGAAATGGGTTATGATATACCGCCTATGACACCTTTTGCAGGTCGTAACTTTAACGTTACACGTGCAGGTATTCACGCTGACGGTCTTTTGAAGGACCAAGAAATTTATAACATATTTGATACTGAAAAGATCTTAAACCGTCCTGCAACGGTTACTATTAGTAAAACAAGCGGTCTGGCAGGTATTGCATATTGGATTAATACCAACTACCATCTTTCGGGTGATGATGCACTTGATAAGAAAGACCCGCTTATTATTAAGCTTAAGGATTGGGTTGATAGCGAGTACGAAGACGGTCGTCAAACCGCACTTTCCAATTTCGAACTTGAAAGCAAGATTGAAGAGCTTTCAAACGGTAAATTCAAAAGAATTTAGAGGTAATATTTAATGGAACATAAAACAGTATCTTTAGCGGATCAGGTGTTTGAACATCTTGAAACCGATATTTTAAGCGGTAAATATCAACGTGGTGATATCCTAACCGAAAATCGTCTTTGCGAAATTTTGGGTGTTAGTCGCACACCGATACGCGAGGCATTGCGCCGACTTATGCAGGAGCATTTGATTGTTGAAACCGGTAAGGGCTCAATGGTGCTTGGTATCACAGATGAAGATTTACGTGATATTTATATTATTCGTGAATCTATTGAAGCTAAAGCAGCAAGAATGGCTACTGAAACGGCAACCGAAGACGAAATTAACGAACTTAAATCTGCTTTAGAACTTCAAGAATTTTATCTTTCTAAGCAAAATAGCGACCAAATTCGTTTAATGGATAACCGTTTTCACGAAATTTTATATAAAATCAGTGGCAGTCACGTGTTTTATAACACGCTTTTGCCGCTTCATAAAAAAGTACAAAAATACCGTAAGGTATCGCTTCAAAGTCAGTCCCGCGCTAACGAATCGGTGGCTGAACACCGCGAAATTTTGAATGCGATTATTAACCGTGATGCTGATGCTGCTGAAACATTTACAGCAAAGCACGTTAAAAACGCTTATAACCACATTGCAGGAAAGGACTGATAAAAATGGGTTTAACCATAGCACAAAAAATAATTAAAGCCCATATGATAAGCGGTGATATGACCGTAGGCAACGAAGTTGCATTGAAAATTGACCAAACCTTAACCCAAGATGCAACAGGCACAATGGCTTATCTTGAATTTGAAACAATGGGTCTTAAAAGAGTAAAAACTGAACGCAGTGTTGCTTATATCGACCATAATACACTTCAGTCGGGTTTTGAAAATGCCGACGACCATAGATATATTCAATCGGTATGTAAAAAACACGGTATATATTTCTCTCGCCCCGGTAACGGCATTTGTCACCAGGTTCATCTTGAACGTTTTGGCAAACCGGGTAAGACTTTAATCGGTTCCGACAGCCACACCCCCACAGGCGGCGGTATAGGTATGCTTGCTATGGGTGCGGGCGGTCTTGACGTTGCTGTTGCAATGGGCGGCGGTGCTTATTACATCACAATGCCTAAAATGTATAAGGTTAATCTTATCGGAAAGCTTAATCCGTTTGTTACTGCAAAGGATATAAGCTTAGAAATTCTTCGCATTTTATCCGTAAAGGGTGGCGTTGGTGCCATTATCGAATGGGGCGGCGAAGGTATTAAGTATTTGTCTGTTCCCGAACGCGCTACCATTACCAATATGGGTACAGAACTTGGCGCTACAACCTCAATTTTCCCATCTGACGAAGTTACTAAAGCATTTTTAGAGGCCGAGGGTAGAGGAGAAGATTATATTCCTCTTGCAAGTGATTCCGATGCTGTTTATGATAAGGTTATTGATATTGACTTGAACGAATTAAAGCCACTTATTGCTTGCCCTCACAGCCCCGATAATATCGTAACTGTTGAATCCTTAAAGGGTACAAAGGTTGACCAGGTATGCATTGGTTCTTGTACAAACTCTTCACTTTTGGATATGTTAAAGGTTGCCGCTCTCTTAAAGGGTAAAACCATTGACCCGAGTGTTAGTCTTTCAATTTCGCCCGGTTCTAAGCAGGTATTAACCATGCTTGCCGATTGTGGTGCTTTAAGCGATATTTTAGCTTCGGGCGCACGTGTGCTTGAATGCGCTTGCGGTCCTTGTATCGGCATGGGCTTTTCACCTAATTCTGCAGGTGTGTCACTTCGTACCTTTAACCGTAACTTTATAGGTCGAAGCGGTACTGCTGATGCGAGCGTATATCTTGTTTCACCCGAAACTGCTGTTGCGGCAGCGCTTACAGGTTATATAACCGACCCACGTTTACTTGGTGATATGCCCGAAATTAAGATGCCCGAAAGCTTTAAGATTGACGATAGCGCAGTTATTGCCCCCGCAAGTGAGGAAGAAGCCACTGATTTAGAGGTTTTACGTGGTCCTAATATTAAACCTTTCCCCGAAGCAATCCCTCAAGAAGATACTCTTTCAGCCGAATTAGTGCTTAAGGTTGGCGATAATATAACAACCGACCATATTATGCCCGCAGGTGCTAAAATTCTTCCTTATCGTTCAAATATTCCTCACCTTTCACAATTCTGCTTTGGCGTTTGTGACAGCACTTTCCCTGAAAGAGCCAAAGCACTTGGTAGGTCTATCATTGTTGGCGGCAGCAACTATGGTCAGGGTTCTTCTCGTGAGCATGCTGCTCTTGTACCTATGTATTTAGGCGTTCGTGCAGTAATTACAAAGAGCTTTGCTCGTATTCATATTGCAAATCTTATAAATTCGGGTATTATGCCTTTAACCTTTAAAAATGCTGACGATTACGATAAACTTAATCAAGGCGATAAGCTTACTTTATCTAATGTATTTGACGGTATGGACAAGGGTGAAATTATTCTTAAAAACGAAACCACAGGCGAAGAATTTGTGCTTTGCTGTAACTTCACCGAAAGACAAAAGGCAATCTTAAAGGCGGGTAGTCTTTTAGAGTATACAAAGGTTGGTGAATAATATGCAGCAATATATAGATAACGCGGTTGAGCAATTTAAAACCCTTTTAACGCAACAAATTGCCCGTCAACAAGAAATGGAAAATAACAGCGGTGCTACCGATTATCAGTCCCTCGATAAAATCATTATCGGTATTTGCTCAGGTGACGGTATCGGACCGATTATTTCAAAAGAAAGCGAACGTATTTTAAATTATATTTTAAAGGATGAAATTGCAGCGGGTAAGGTTGAACTTCGCGCTATTGAGGGCTTGACTATTGAAAACCGTATTGCTAAAAATAAAGCAATTCCCGATGACGTTTTGGCTGAAATTAAAGCTTGTAACGTAATTTTAAAGGGCCCGACCACAACCTTAAAGGGCGGCACTCTTGAAAGCGCAAACGTTGCAATGCGCCGCGAACTCGACTTATATGCAAACGTTCGTCCTGTTCAAGTTCCCGAAGAAGGTATTGATTGGACCTTTTACCGCGAAAATACCGAGGGTGAATACGTGCTCGGCAGTAAAGGTGTTGAAATTCCCGATACATTAGCTTTCGACTTTAAGGTAACTACAAATGCGGGTACTCGTCGTATTTGCCGTGCCGCTTTTGAATTTGCCCGTAAGAACGGTAAAACGAACGTTGCTATTGTTACTAAGGCAAATATTATGAAAAAGACCGATGGCAAATTCTCGCAAATTGCGCATGAAATCGCGAGCGAATACCCCGAAATCACCGCTGAGGAGTGGTATATCGACATTATGACTGCAAACCTTGTTAATGAAAATATCAGAAACAAGTTCCAAGTATTTGTAATGCCTAACTTGTATGGCGATATTATTACCGATGAAGCCGCACAAATTCAAGGCGGTGTTGGTACTGCGGGCAGTGCAAATATCGGTGATAAATATGCTATGTTCGAGCCGATTCACGGCTCGGCACCACGCCTTATTGAAGCAGGAAGGGGAGATTACGCTAACCCCACAAGTATGTTTAAGGCAACCGAAATGATGCTTAGGCATATCGGTTTTATTGATAAGGCGGACAAGCTTTCAAAAGCTCTTACAATTTGTACCGAAACTGAAAAGAAGGTTGTTGTTGATGATAGTGAAAATAGCGCAACCTGTTCACAGTTTGGCGAATACGTAATGGAAACAATAGAAAAAATGTAAAATTAAAACCCACTCGAAAGAGTGGGTTTTGTGTTATTTATATTTATCAACTGCTTTATTTAAAAAGGTTTTGATTTTATCCCTTAAAGCTTCGGGTTTAATAATTTCGACTTCGTCAGCGTATTGTACCGCCCAATAAAGCATTGCATTTGGACTTGCATGTAGAGTAAAAATCATTTTATCCCCATCGGGTCTAATTTCAACCTCTTTACCAAACCAGTCAATAACGTGGTCAATCGTTTTATCACTCGCTGAAAATACAATTCGTTCGGGTTTGTCATTATACATATAAGGCATAGCGGTGGTAAGTTCTTGATAATTAATGCCGTTTTCGTAACCCGCAACATCTCTTATCGGGATTGCATCACGGTCGGATACTTTAATATTTGTAATGTGATCAAGGCGATGGAAAGCCATTTGCTTCCAATACGGACTATAACCCATTAAATAATAACGTTGGTTGTGTAAAATTAGTTGATATGGGCTAACGCGTTGAAATGACGATTTGTGTAGTGTTTTATCTGCACCGTATTTGTTATAATCGTACTGTACCATTTTACCGTTTTCAATAGCTTCGTCTATGATTTCTATACTGTAAAATAGTGACTGATTATCGGTTTTTCCCCAGTCACCAACCGAATATATATTCTTAACGTGACGGCGGAAGTATTTGTTTGAAAGACCGCAAAGCTTGTCAATAAGCTCTTTTGAATGTTTAGCGGTTATGTATTTACTTGCCAAAACACCGTCAATAAGTAAGCGTAGTTCACTATCCTCAAAGCGACGTTCATCTAAATAACTGCCTTGTTTAATAGATACAATTTCATAACCGGCTTCTTTTAAAAGAGCAAGGTTACGACCAACGGTTTTACGTTCTACCTCAATGCCGTAATCATTTGATAAATAATCTATAATATCTTCTTGTTTTAAGGGGTGGTCGGCATCACTATATTTTTCTAATATTTCCAAAGTGCGTAGAAGCGCTAATTTTTTCGGTTCAAAACCTTCCATATAATCAACCCTTTCTTGTGAAAATACAATTAAATACTGCTTTATCGTTCAGTTTGCCTTCAATATAAAATCCGTTTTCTGTTTGCTTTTTATAAATCTTAATTTCATCACCAAAATATGTTTGTGATAAAAACGCAATTTGCATATCTTCAACATTTAAACTTTCAAATTCGTCGGGTGAAAAACAGTTAAGCGCCATACGAAGATAAGCAATATTGTTTGTATGCTTGTTTGTATCAATATCAACAAAACGGCATATATACGTGTGGTTATAATCATCATCACAAACGGTTTCGCGCACCCTGATATAATCACCCGCACCGCTTAAATAATCGCGGTGTGGCATATCGTTAGGATAGCAGATTGTGTTGGTTCGACGAAGTTCTTTTGTAGTGTAATCAAGCGTGCACCATTCGCTTGTACCTATAACACAACTTTTGCCGTCTTTTTGCATTAAAAAGTCACGACCGAAACGAACGCCCTTTACGATGGTAGGCCATGTTTCAACCGTTAAATTATCATCCATTAACGGAAAATCAATAATTTTAATTTTAAATTTTGTGAGCACCCAAAAAGCGTTGGAATTTTTAAGTAAAGAAGGTCCATCTACGCCAATTTCAATAGAATGAACGCCTGTTATTGCTTGAAACAATTCAACTATATGGTCAATACGCATTTTCCAGTTGCTGTCGACCTCGGTGCTTTTAACGGTATAATCCGTTTTGTAAAAATTTTGCAATATAATCACCAAACAAATTATAACATATTTCAAAAAATAATACAACAAATAAAAAATGTTCATAACGGTTAAGTCCGTTATGAACATTCAACATGGTGCGGGTGACAGGACTTGAACCTGCACGCGTAAGCGCTAGCTCCTAAGGCTAGTGCGTCTGCCAATTCCGCCACACCCGCATAAAGGCATATTAAATTTCAAAGGCTTTACCGAATCACAATCCTACCGAACATGCAGACGCATGCGTGACTCTTGCGGTTCCCAAAAGTTTTTCCTGCTTGGAGCGCAGAAAACTTTTGACCGCTACACCTTTTTCGCTCTCGTTTTATCACCCACAGGGTGCACTCGGCAAAAAACTGCCAATTCCGCCACACCCGCAGCTAAATAATAAGTAAGAAATAATAGTTAATAAGTACATCTCACTTATTGAGCCTATATATTTTACACTATTTTTCTAACATTGTCAATGCTTTATATGGAATATTTTTGATATTTAGACTTAAGGCAAATACAATAACCATAATTATCAATGAAACCGTTAGTGCGGGGGTGGAATATAACGGTTTTACAGATATTGTTTGGGATAAAGTTGGTACTGTGATTTTGAAAATTTTGATAAAAATATATGTAAATACTATACTTAAAACTCCGTGTAGAGTCCTAAAAAGAGCAAACTTTAAATAACTAATTTTAAATTGTTTTATATTTGCGAAAACCTGAAACCAGATACAAATACCGCTGAATCCTAATAAAAAAGATATAGTGAAAAGGTTTCTGCTTAAAGACAGTGAATTGGTGATTTCAAGTATAAGTGCAATGGTTTTTAAAAAGTAAAATTGATTAGAAAAATACAAAACTAAAGAATTGATAGCAGAAAAAAGAATTACGAAAGAACAGATAGAAATTAAAGTTTCTGCCGCCTTTGCGGTTGATAACACGAAATTTTCGCTAAAGGGTATAATTTTTGAGTTATTAGCGACATCTATGTAATCTTTATTTCTATAAATGCTGCAAATAAGCAAGGAAGATAGCAGATGGCTTACAAATAATACAATACCGATAGCACGAGAGTTAAATACATTTAAACCTACTGCCGAAACAATAAAAGCAGGCCCTGCATTCACACAATAGCAAAGCATATTCCTGGCTTTCTGTTGTGTGATTTTTTTATTGCTTACAGCGTGGTCAAGAAGTTTGGCGCCGATAGGATATCCGCCGATAAGGGAAAAAAAGAATATACCGAATTCAAAAAAATTAAGAGAGAAAATCTTTTTTGTTACTGGGGACAGAAAATTTAAAGAATCCAAGATATTTGTATGTATTATAAAAAGAACGCACATTGTGAAAGGGAACAATGACGGTATAATAACTCTACCGCAAAGCAAAATACCTCGTATCACCCCTGAACGGGATGTTTCGGGAAAAAGTATTAGTAATAATGCAAAAAGCGTTACAGACAATAAGAGAGGCACTTTTTTAAAGATATAATAAAATTTCATATAACCACCAATTAATTATATGAATTATATTTATAAATATATCATAGAATTAACTGATGGGGGTGCAGATGTGGGTAAAAAGATTAAGATAGAGCAAGAAAAGAAAAAAGAAAAGTGGAATCTTTTTACGGTTGAAAATTTGAATGGTGAGTATATAAACGGACCACACATAGAGATATTAGGCAATAAAAGAATTACTATCGATGGTTGTTACGGGGTTTTTGAATATAAAGATACTTACCTTAAATTGCGACTTCACAAGGGGTCGCTTATTCTTTGCGGTGAGGGGTTGGATATAGCCTTTTTTGAAAA
>JAZQWD010000157.1:0-1648 GCA_045632165.1 Acutalibacteraceae bacterium
TGGCTTTTAGAAAAGGGCGAAAGTTTTATTACTCCCGAAGCGGTTATGACATATACCGAAAACGGCTACGGACAAATGAGCCGTAATTTTCATAAGTTTATAAGAAAACATATTTTACCGCCCGAACCGTTCAACTGCCGTCCCGTTGTAATTAACCCGTGGGAAGCGGTATGGTTTGATATTAATGAAAAAATGATGCTTGAATTTGCCGAAAACGCCAAGAAAACAGGTATGGATATGCTTGTTATGGATGACGGTTGGTTTGGCGAGCGCCATAATGACCGCGCAGGGCTTGGCGATTGGTTTGCAAACAAACGCAAATTCCCCGATGGACTTAAAACGTTTGTTGACAGAGTAAAAGCGCACGGTATAAAGTTCGGTATTTGGGTTGAGCCTGAAATGGTAAATCCCGACAGCGATTTATACCGCAAACATCCCGATTGGTGTATTCACTGTGTTGACCGACCGCGTCTTTTTAGTCGCCATCAGCTCGTTCTTGATATGGGCAACGAAGATGTTATTAACTATTTGAAGGAAACCTTTTTGAAAACTTTTGACGGTGTGGCACTTGATTACTTTAAGTGGGATTGCAATCGTCCGTTGTCGCAAACAGGTTCGGCAGTGTTGCCTGCCGAAAGACAGGGCGAAGCGGCTCACCGTCATATTTTGGGTGTTTATAAACTGCAAAAGTGGTTTAAAGAAACCTATCCTAACTGTTTTTTGGAAAACTGTGCGGGTGGTGGCGGACGTTACGACCTTGGTATGATGAAGTTCAGTTCAATGATTTGGACAAGTGACAACACAGTACCTCAGAAGCGTGTTAAAATTCAGTACGGCTCGCTTATGGGGTACCCTGCCGCCACAATGAGCTGTCACGTGTCAAATCGCGGCGGTATTTGCGAAGATGCAAAACAGTTAAAATTCCACGGTGATGTGGCATTGGCGGGTGCAATTGGTTATGAAATGCATTTGCCAAAGGCAAGTGATGAAATGAAAAAAAGCATCACCAATCAGATTAACGCTTACCGCAAATATGAAAAACTTATTTTAACGGGTGAATATTACCCCGTTATTAACCCGTTTTATAATAATTACAGCGCGTATTATTATATGGATGAAGAAAAAAGCGAAATTTTGCTTTCCTTTATTCAATTTGCGCCCGATAGCGGCAAAAAGGTTTTGGTGCCTGTTATCTACGCTGATGAAAATGCAGTTTATATTGACGAAAACGGCAAGGAATATGCCGGAAAAGAACTTATAAACGGAATGGAATTTATTTGCGATGACACCGACAATAATTCCGATGTGTTGTATTTTAAGAAAAAAATAAAAAAAAGCCACGGTTTATGAGTTGTACTCTAAAGGATAGCAAAAAAGGAAACACGAAATTTTCGTGCTTCCTTTTAATTTTGTCTTATACCGTAACAAGCAGGGAAAATGTATATCACATCTTCC
This sequence comes from Acutalibacteraceae bacterium, assembly GCA_045632165.1. Lineage (GTDB taxonomy): Bacteria > Bacillota > Clostridia > Oscillospirales > Acutalibacteraceae > UBA737. The sequence goes on from JAZQWD010000157.1 coordinate 1,456, forward strand.
ACTTTTTAGGAGAACCTAAAACCCTTTTCTAAACAAATATCATCTATTCGATAAATTGGAATTTGTAGATTAGTGGTTTTAATCTATTTTCTCAATCTTAAACACATTTATGGTATCTACATCGGGGCAACAGAAAACATTATTCTTTAACTCTCCGCCATAGCGTAAGATATCAATCATAGGAAAAAGAACG
>JAZQWD010000158.1:0-9848 GCA_045632165.1 Acutalibacteraceae bacterium
GAAGGAATAGGATTACCGTCACATTTATAGGTGTGAATAAAATGACCGATACCGTCTTCGGGTACGTAATTATAGAAATCGCGGCTACAAGCGTTTTCTCTGCCGTTTGCACTCTTTAAAATAGAAAGCTTGTATGTAAATACGTTTCGTGGGAAGCAATAGTATAAAGCACCAGAAATACGGGGAGTAAAGTTAGGAGCATCGGGTTCAAATTCACGGGTATAAAGCGCATCTTCAAAGGTTTTACCCTCGTTTATAAAATCGTAAACGGTATTTGTTTGGTCACCGTTAGTGATAATATCAATATTACCGCCCTTTGCTGAAAGGTAAGGATTATAGATAATAAGCGAAGGGTCGGAAAGCTTACTTTCGTCGAATGCCTTTGTTCGCATACCGCCATTAAATCTTTCAAAAATACGGTTGCGACTGTTTTCGCTTCTACCCATAATAAAATAAGCAATCATTGCTTTTTTGCCGTCTTGAGATTTACCTATAACAATACCTCTGCCGGGATATGAATTTTCTGATAATAATTTCTTTAAATCATATAATGCCATTTTATTCACCTCTATTAAAGCTCACTGCAAACCTTTTCAAGCGCAAGTGGTAAGATTTTCCATTCTGCTTCTTCCATAACGCGCTTTTGCAAAGTTTCGGGAGTATCGTTTTCTAAAATATTTACAGCTTTTTGCATTATAATTTTTCCGCCGTCAGGAATTTCGTTTACAAAATGCACCGTAGCGCCCGTTACCTTAACACCGTAGTTGAGCGCTGCCTCGTGTACGTGAAGACCGTAAAAACCCTTACCGCAAAAAGACGGAATAAGTGACGGATGAACGTTAATAATGCGGTTTGCAAAGTGGGTAGTGAACTTTTCCGATAAAATACACATAAAACCCGCAAGAACAATAAAATCAATATTGTTTTCTTCTAAAACCTTAATGAGCTCATCTTCAAACTTTTCTTTAAGCTCTTTTTTGCTTATAACAGCGGTTTTAATTCCGCTGTTTTGAGCACGGGTAAGCGCATAAGCATCGGGATTATTAGAAATAACCAAGGTGATTTTACCCGATTTCACAATACCGTCTTTTTGGGCATTTATAAGCGCTTGTAAATTTGTGCCGCTGCCCGAAACTAAAACTGCAATATTTTTCATTTTAACACCTTAAATTATGCTGATTTTGTTTTCACTCTTAACAATTTTACCGATAATGTAAGCATCCTCGCCGTTTGCCTTTAAAATTTCTAGTGCTTTTTCGGCATCTTCCTTTGCTACAACGATTGACATACCAACACCCATATTATAGGTGTTGTACATATCACGTTCGGGAATGTTGCCAACCTTTTGTAAAAGGTCGAATATCGGTAAAACCTTAATGCTTGATTTAATAATTTCAGCACCAAAGCCGTCGGGAATACTGCGGGGAATATTTTCGTAAAAGCCGCCGCCCGTAATATGAGAAATAGCGCGAACCTTTACGTTATCAAGTAAAGCCAAAACGGGCTTAACGTAAATTTTAGTAGGGGTAAGCAAGGTTTCGCCCAATGCCTTACCGCCGAGCTCGTCATAGGTTTTATTAAGGTCACAATTTTCAACGTCAAAAACCTTACGAACGAGAGAAAAACCGTTTGAATGAATACCCGAAGACGGGAGCGCAATAACAACGTCGTCTTCTTCCATAGTGGTATTATCAAGTGCTTTTTTCTTATCAACAATACCAACTGCAAAGCCGGCAAGGTCATAATCCTCAACAGGCATCATACCGGGATGTTCAGCGGTTTCGCCGCCGATTAAAGCCGCACCCGATTGAACACAACCCTCAGCAACACCGCCAACGATTTCGGCAATTTTTTCGGGAATATTCTTACCGCAAGCAATATAATCAAGGAAGAAAAGCGGTTTTGCACCAACGCAAATGATATCGTTAACGCACATAGCAACCGCATCAATACCGATTGTGTCGTGCTTGTCCATTAAAATTGCGAGCTTTACTTTAGTACCGCAACCGTCAGTACCCGAAACTAAAACAGGTTCTTCATAACCCATAGGCAAACCGAAACAACCGCCAAAGCCGCCAACGTCATCAAGGCAACCCTCGTTTTTAGTACGACCGATATGCTTTTTCATAAGTTCTACCGCTTTATAGCCCGCGGTAATATCAACGCCTGCATCAGCGTAAGATTTAGATTGTGAATTATTCATTATAAATTATTCCTTTCCGTCCCAACAATAAGTGCAAAGACAATCTCTGTCCAAACCAATCGCTTCAACAACACCTTCAAGTGATTGGAATTCAAGAGAAGCAAAATTGAATTTATCGGCAATCGCCTTGCGAAGCTTTTTACCGCGTTCGGTGTTACCGTCGGAATATTCGCTGATATATTTTTCACCTTCAACGCCTTCAAGTTCAAAAATAACACGGCGGGCAATAAGCTCCATATCACTTGTTGCGCGTGAAAAATTAAGATATTTACAACCGTACATAATAGGAGGACAAGCCGAGCGCATATGTACCGATTTAGCACCGTTTTCATAAAGAAAATCAACCGTTTCCTTAAGTTGAGTACCACGAACGATAGAATCGTCAACAAATAACAAATTCTTATCGGTAATAAGCTCGTGAACGGGTATTTGCTTCATTTTAGCAACACGACTGCGCTCTTGTTGCTTTTGAGGAGTGAAGCTTCTTGCCCAAGTAGGTGTATATTTTATAAAGGCACGGGCAAAATCAAAGCCGCTTTCGTTAGCATAGCCGATAGCGTGAGGAGTACCCGAATCGGGCACACCGCCAACGTAATCAATTTCGGTATCGAAGCCGTTTGCCTTATCGTTTTTAGCCATAATTTTACCATTGCGGTAACGCATAACCTCAACGTTTATACCCTCGTAACAAGAGGTGGGATAACCGTAATAGCTCCACAAAAACGAGCACATTTTCATCTTTTTTTGAGGAGCGGCAAGTTGGGTTATACTATCGGCCGTAATTTCAACTACTTCACCTGGGCCAAGCTCGCGTTCAGTTTTATAACCAAGCTTTAAAAGAGCAAAACTTTCAAAGGTTACACAATGGCCGTCTTCGTTTTTGCCGATAATAATCGGTAAACGTCCAAGCTTATCACGTGCGGCAATAAGCTTGCCGTCTTCCTTGATTATAAGTATAGAAATCGAACCGTCGATTTGGTCTTGTGCAAAGCGTATACCGTCTTGAAAGCTGCTTTTTTGGTCGATAAGCGCCGCTACAAGCTCGGTCATATTAATCTTGCTGGAGGTCATTGCCAAAAAGTGACCGCCGCTAAAGGATAAAAATTGTTTAATCAAAGAATCCGCGTTATTAATTTGACCAATAACGCAAATTGCGTAAGAACCGAGGTTTGAGGTGATAAGCAAGGGTTGGGGGTCAAAATCGCTGATGCAACCTATCGCTGTTGTACCCTTCATTTCATCGAAAATATCTTCAAACTTGGTTCTAAAAGGAGCATTTTGTATATTGTGAATATCGCGTTGAAAACCGATTTCACTATCATAAGCCGCCATACCGCCGCGGCGTGTGCCGAGATGAGAATGGTAGTCAGTACCAAAGAAAACGTCCGAAACGGCGTCAACCTTACTTACTACGCCAAAAAAACCACCCATAAATTACTCCTTTTAATTAAGCAAAGAACAATTCTGAAAGAGTCATGGGATCGATATATTCGCCATTCTTATAAACTCTCATATTGCCTGAAGCAATTTCGTCAATAAGCATAACGTCACCGTTTGCATCGTAACCAAATTCAAATTTAATATCGTAAAGGTCAAGACCCTTTTCTTTAAGGTCGTCAGCAACGATTTTGGTGATTTGTTGTGTCATAACCTTAATATCGTCATACTGCTTATCGGTCATAACACCAAGTGCTACCAAAGCGTCCTTAATTACGAGGGGGTCGCCTTTTTCATCGTTTTTAAAGGTCATTTCAACGTAAGCGGGAAGGTCAGCGCCTTCTTCAATATAATCGCCATATCTACGGATAAAGCTACCAACTGCCTTATAACGGCAAATAACCTCAAGACCGTGGCCGAAAACCTTTGCGGGGAGAACTTCCATTGTTGTATTTTCAAGATCAGCACTTACATAATGGGTTTTAATGCCTGCGGCATTAACCTTTTCGAAGAAGTAAATTGACATACGAAGGTTAACGTCACCAACGCCATCAATAGTAAGACCTACTGCATTTTCGCCCGGATCAAAAACGCCGTCTTTACCTGTGCAGTCGTCCTTGAACTTAAGCATGCAGTTGCCGTTGTCGAGTGAGTAAACGTCCTTTGTTTTTCCTGTGTAAATGAGTTTCATAATGTTTTCCCCTTTATATTATTTATTAAATTGATTTTCAATTTCTTGGTTTTTTTCTAAAACGGCATTTTTATCCGCTTCGCGTTTATCTTCAAGTTTTTTCGCAAGAGTATCGTCAGACAAAGCCAAAATTTGGCAGGCAATAAGCGCCGCATTAGCCGCACCGTCGATAGCAACGGTAGCAACTGGAATACCCGTAGGCATTTGAACGGTTGCCAATAATGCATCTAAACCGTCAAGATTAGAAGATTTACAAGGAATACCTATAACAGGCAAAGTAGTTTTAGAAGCTAAAACACCCGCAAGATGAGCCGCCATACCCGCAGCCGCGATAATAACACCAAAGCCGTTTTCCCTAGCATTAGCTGCAAACTCGGTCGCCTCAACAGGTGTACGGTGTGCCGAATAAACGTGAACCTCAAACGGTACCTCCATAGAAGTTAAAACGTCAATCGCTTTCTTAACGATAGGAAGGTCACTTGCACTTCCCATTACAATTCCTACCTTTTTCATAAAATCCTCCTTAAATTTTCGCCTTTAAAATACAAAAAGGGCGCACTTATCCATTGCTGAAACAAGTGCGCCCAGACGGTCGGCATAAAAGTATTAATTGTCACATTGACACCGCGGTTTGTTCCGCGAAAATCCGTCAGCCATGCGACATCTTGCTCACGATTTTTTAAACAAAACACAAGAAAATAATACAATATTATTTTATCATATAGACCGCAAAAAGTAAACAAAAAATTTCACACACATTTTATTAAATTTTATATGCTCTTTTATACAAAATCACAATATTTTATTCTTTGATTTTTTGAAGTGCACCTTTTTCCAAACGTGACACCTGTGCTTGCGAAATACCAATTTCATTTGATACCTCCATTTGTGTTTTGCCCTGCATAAAACGAAGCGAAAGTATTTGTTTTTCACGTGGATTTAAATGTTTTATTGCTTCTTTAAAGGCAATTTCGGAAAGCCAATTTTTATCATCGTTTTTATCGCCAACTTGGTCAAGTACGTAGATTGTGTCTCCGCCATCGGTATAAACAGGGTCATAAAGTGAAATAGGACTAACTACACTTTCAAGCGCAATTACCACGTCCTCAACAGGTAAATCAAGTTCTTTGGCAATTTCTTGCACTAAGGGCTCTTTACCATTTTTCGCCGTTAACCTTTCTTTTACCTGCATTGCCTTATATGCCGTATCCTTAATTGAACGACTAACCCTAATCGAGTTATTATCACGAAGATACCGCCTGATTTCACCAATTATCATGGGAACCGCATAGGTAGAAAAACGTACGTTTTGTGTTACGTCAAAATTATCAATTGACTTAATCAAACCAATACACCCCACTTGAAACAAATCATCTAAATTCTCTCCCCTATTTGTAAAACGCTGAATAACGCTTAAAACTAACCTTAAATTTCCGTTTATAAGCTCGTCACGTGCGACATTATCCCCTGCCCTTGTTTTTTTCAAAAGCACCTCGTTTTGTGCCTCGCGTAAGACGGGCAGTTTTGAAGTGTCCACCCCACAAATTGAAACCTTATTATACATAACAGCACCTCCATTAAGGATTATTTCCGTTATGTACTTTAGATAAACGGTTAAAATATTTTTCCTATCGACAAAATTCACTTGTATTTTTAAAAAGCAACAGCACCCATCCAAAGATAGGTGCTGTTTTTTAAAATAAAATTTATTACTGATTAAAACTTTAATATATATTTATAAATTAAAGTTCAGGACCTGCATTTACGAGCGCTTTACCTGCGTCGTTGCCTGTATATTTGTCAAAATTCTTAACAAAACGGCCTGCGAGGTCTTTCGCCTTTGTATCCCATTCACTAGCATCAGCATAAGTGTCGCGAGGGTCGAGAATACCCGAATCAACACCCGGAAGTGCAGTAGGAACCGAAAGGTTAAAGTAAGGAATAGTTTTAGTTTCGGCTTTAAGAATTGAGCCGTCAAGTATAGCGTCGATGATACCGCGGGTATCTTTAATAGAAATACGCTTACCTGTACCGTTCCAACCTGTGTTTACGAGGTATGCCTTAGCGCCACTCTTTTCCATCTTCTTAACCAATTCTTCAGCGTACTTTGTGGGGTGAAGCTCTAAGAATGCCTGACCGAAGCAAGCTGAGAAGGTAGGTGTAGGTTCGGTAATTCCGCGTTCTGTACCTGCAAGCTTAGAAGTAAAGCCCGAAAGGAAATAATATTGTGCCTGTTCGGGGGTAAGAATAGAAACTGGAGGCAATACACCAAATGCATCAGCCGACAAGAATATAACGTTCTTTGCATCGGGAGCAGCAGAAACGGGACGAACGATTTTTTCAATATGGTCAATAGGATAAGAAACACGGGTATTTTCGGTTACTGAATCGTCAGCAAAATCGCAAACGCCGTTTTCATCAACCGTAACGTTTTCTAAAAGCGCATTACGCTTAATAGCAGCGTAAATATCAGGTTCAGATTCCTTATCAAGGTTAATAACCTTTGCATAGCAACCGCCTTCAAAGTTAAATACGCCCTTATCGTCCCAACCGTGCTCGTCGTCACCGATAAGGAGACGTTTAGGATCGGTAGAGAGTGTGGTTTTGCCTGTACCTGAAAGACCAAAGAACAATGCAGTGTTTTCACCGTTCATATCGGTATTTGCGGAACAATGCATAGAAGCCATACCGTTAAGGGGTAAGTAGTAGTTCATCATCGAGAACATACCCTTTTTCATTTCGCCGCCATACCAGGTGTTAAGAATAACCTGTTCACGTGAAGTAATATTGAACACAGAAGCAGTTTCAGAATTAAGACCTAATTCCTTAAAGTTTTCAACCTTTGCCTTTGATGCATTGTAGCAAACAAAGTCAGGTTCAAAGTTTTCAAGTTCTTCCGCAGTAGGATTAATAAACATATTCTTAACAAAGTGAGCTTGCCAAGCAACCTCCATTATAAAGCGAATAGACATTCTTGAGTCTTCGTTAGCACCGCAAAAAACGTCTACAACGTAGAGCTTTTTATTAGAAAGTTCTTTTACTGCAATATCCTTTAATACCTTCCAAGATTCTTCACTACAAGGATGGTTGTCGTTTTTGAATTCATCAGAGGTCCACCAAACGGTGTCTTTGGAATTTTCGTCCATAACGATAAACTTATCCTTAGGTGAACGGCCGGTATAGATACCTGTCATAACGTTAACCGCACCAAGCTCTGTAACTTGACCTTTTTCGTAACCCTCTAAAGAAGGGTCGGTTTCAGCTACAAATAATTCTTCATAAGAAGGATTGTGAACTATTTCTACTGTACCGTTAATACCATATTTACTTAAATCAATATTTTTCATATTAACCCTCAATTAATTAAAATAAAATTACAAGGAATTGTGAAACCAAAACTACGGCAATTAATGCGATAGGATAAGTAGCCGCATAAGCCGCCGCAACGTCTTCGGTTCCCGCAACGTTAATAAGTGTGCCCAAAGCGGGTGTACTTGTCATACCGCCTGTTAAAGAACCAAGATTATTAAGCAAGCTTAACTTAAGAACGTATTTAGCAAACAAGAAGCCGAGTATCATAGGAACGATGGTCATAAAGATACCGTAAACAAAGTACATCGGGTCGAAGTTAGCAACGAATTCAGCACCACCGGGGATACCTGCGCCAACAAGGAACAATACAAGACCTAACTCTCTAAAGAGCTTAAGGGTGCTTTGTGCGGGCATAATGCCTACGCGACCGATTCTGCCAAAGTGACCTAAAATCAAGCTCATTAAAAGACAACCGCCTGTTGCAGTTAAAGAGAAGCAGGTACCTGAAAGACCGTTTGAAGACAACGGAATTTTAATATTACCGATAATAACACCCAAAATAGCGGCAAGCGAGAAGCCCGCAACACCCATATGGTCTATTTCGAAAAGCTTCTTAATACTCTTTTTCTCTTCTTTTTCTGATTTGATAACTAACTTTGCGCGTTCTTCTTCCATATTTGCTTTAAACATTTTAGGAATAAGTTGAACAAACAATACAACGCCTACCACACCGAAGATATACGAAATACCGTGACCTACCGAAACGAGACCGGTATGTTCAGCAGCAACGGTAGCTTTTGCAGCGGAAAAAGCGGGAGTTGAAGTTAACGAACCCGAAAGCAAGCCAACAATCATAGCAACAAAGCCGTCTTGGTCCTTAATTGAAGAACCATAACCGAACAATTCACCTGCGTAAATACAAGCAACTGCCGCAAGACCACCTGCTAAAATTATAACAAAACCTAAAAGCACGTATGACTTAAAGTTTCTTTTAAAGTTGCCGAAAAATTTAGGACCGGCAATATAACCTACCGAGGTTACAAATAACACAAGACCCAAACTTTCGACAATTGACAAACCACTTGAAAAATCATATTCAGCGGCAGAAGCGTCAAATAACAACGAACCGGCATCACTTACGTGGAAAAATAATGCACCGAAAAGCAACGCGATAATAAATACACCCGCATCACCTAACGAAATGCCCTTAATGGTAATTCTACCAAGAGCATAACCAACTAAAAGCACACCGAAAACTACAAACAATAACGTATAGATATTGCTAATACTAATAACTCCATCAAAAATTTTCATTTTCTTCCTCCATTAAAAGTCCTTTTGGGTTGTGTAGTTAGGAAGAAGCTTAGGAGAAACAACATCGGTTTTAATACCTGCATCTGCCATTTCTTTCTTGAAGCTTTCAACGTGGTCAAGATTAAGCTTGTCGCTAGCAGTAATATTTTTAGCCACTGCGGCTGCATTTATACCAGCATTACGTCCAAATACAATAATATCCAAAAGCGAATTACCCATAAGACGGTTTTCACCGTGAATACCACCAACTGCTTCACCTGCAACAAAGAGGTTTTCTACGTCAGACATACCGTTATCGGCAATCTTGATACCACCGTTTTGATAGTGAAGTGTGGGATAAATAAGAATAGGTTGCTTGCGCATATCAATACCATATTTAAGATACATACGCATCATAGCAGGGATTCTCTTTTCGATAGTGCCTTCACCGTAAATCATATCAATCATCGGAGAGTCAAGCCAAATGCCCTGACCACCGTTAAATGTGTCAACACCGTTACCCTTGCGGCATTCTCTGATAACAGATGAAGCGCAAACGTCACGTGTTTCAAGAGGATACATAAATGCTTCACCGTTAGCATTAATAAGTTGAGCACCGATTGAACGAACCTTTTCGGTAACGAGCGCACCGAAAATTTGTGAAGGATAAGCAGCACCTGTGGGGTGATACTGTAAAGTATAAGCATAAAGCAAGGGAGCACCTGCACGGTATGCCAAAACAAGACCGTCAGCGGTTGCACCATAGTGGTTAGAGGTTGGGAAACCTTGATAATGCATACGACCCGCACCACCTGTTGCGATAATAACGGTTTTTGCACGAGCAATAAGGATTTCCTTAGTTTCCATATTCATAAGAACTGCACCGGCTGCTTTGCCGTTTTCGTCCTTAAT
>JAZQWD010000159.1:0-7181 GCA_045632165.1 Acutalibacteraceae bacterium
GTACCTTCTCGATTTTCAGCACGAAGCTGTACCACCGCCCAAGGTCTATGGTCGGTACGCGGGTCACGAAGACCAACCGGTTTTAAGGGACCAAAACGAATTGAATCTTCTCCACGTTTAGCAAGAATTTCAATCGGCATACACCCCTCGTAAACGTTGGGTTTTTGATCGAATTCGTGAATGGGGGCTGATTCGGCATTAATAAGCTCGTTATAAAATACCGTATATTCTTCTTTATTCATTGGGCAGTTAATGTAGTCATCCCCGCCCTTACCATAACGCGCACCGTAGAAAACCTTTGTAAAGTCTAAACTTTCTTTGGTTACAATAGGTGCCGCGGCATCATAAAAGCTTAAATTACCACTATCACACAATTTTGAAATATTTTGCGCTAATTCGCCGTCAGTCAACGGACCTGTTGCAATTACAGTTATACCGTCGTTTGGAATTTCAGTCACAACCTCGTTAATAACCGTAATGTTAGGATGATTTTTTATTTTTTCAGTAATAAACTGAGCAAATAATTCACGGTCGACTGCCAAAGCACCGCCTGCCGCAACCGAGCAAATATCAGCGGCTTCAAGGCAAACCGAACCGAGACGTCTCATTTCTTCTTTTAAAAGACCTGCGGCGGAATCAATTCGATTTGCTTTAAGCGAATTTGAACAAACAAGTTCTGCAAAGTTATCGTTTTTATGCGCGGGTGTTTTTTTAGTAGGTTTCATTTCGTAAAGATTAACCTTAATGCCCTTATTGGCAATAGTAAAGGCAGCTTCACAGCCCGCAAGACCTGCGCCGATAACGTTAATTTGTTTCATTATTATTTTTCCTTTTTGGTTTTTGCACGGCTTGGGCATTCAGAATTCATACAATATTTCTGACCCTTCATACCGTTTATGATATAACTGCCGCAATCCTTACAAACGTCACCTGTGGGTATACCCGGTGACGCAAAATCACATGCAGGATAATTTGAACAGCCATAGAATTTTTTACCCTTTTTCGAAAGACGTTTTACAAGCTTTGCACCGCATTTGGGACAAGGTTGTGTAATTTCATCTTCGGGAACGGGTTTGGTATTTTTACATTCGGGGTAACCGGGACAAGCAAGGAACTTACCGTAACGGCTTGATTTTACAACCATTTTTCTGCCACACTTATCACAAATTACGTCACTTTCAACATCAGGCACTTTAACCTTTTTACCGTTAAGTGAACTTTCAGCTTTGGTGTAAAGTGTGTTGAAATCTTTATAAAATTCTTCAATTGTATTTGTCCAATCAAGCTCACCTGCGCCAATTTTGTCAAGCTGTTCTTCCAAATTAGCGGTAAACTTAATTTCAAAAATCTTATTGAAATATTCAACCATTAAATCAGATACAACCTTACCAAGTTCGGTCGGCTTCAAGAACTTCTTAACACGTTCAATATAGTCGCGACCTAATATATTAGTAAGAATTGGTGCATAGGTTGAAGGACGACCGATACCGTTTTCATCAAGTGCTTTAATGAGAGTAGGTTCAGTATAGCGTGCAGGTGGTTGAGTAAAGTGCTGATTACCCGCAAGGTCGCGAAGCTTTAAAACGTCACCTTCGTTCATATCGGGAAGGTTACTTTCCTGTTCTTCTTCATCATCACGACCTTCAACGTAAAGAACGGTATAACCGTCAAAAGCAACCGAATAACCGCTTGCCTTAAAGAGATAATCGTTAGCGGTAATATCGACGTTAACGGTATTTTGAACACAAGCAGCCATAAGTGATGCAATAAAGCGTTCCCAAATAAGTTTATAAAGCTTATACTGTTCAGTTGTCAAAGAGCCCTTAATATCATCGGGTTTCAAATCGGCAACGGTAGGACGAATTGCTTCGTGCGCGTCCTGTGCACCGCTTTTTGTCTTATAGTAGCGAGGGCTAGAAGGCAAATATTTATTGCCGTAGGTATCAACGATAAATTTATTACCTGCCGCTCTTGCTTCTTCTGAAATACGAAGTGAGTCGGTACGCATATAAGTGATAAGACCCATTGTGCCAAGACCCTGTACGTCAATACCTTCATAAAGTTGTTGGGCTATACGCATTGTGCGTTGTGCAGTAAAGCCAAGCTTACGTGAAGCTTCCTGTTGAAGAGTTGAGGTATTAAACGGAGGTGCGGGTTGACGATTACGCTTACCCTTTTTAATGTTTGAAACAGTGTATACTGCATTTTCAAGGTCAGTTAAAATTTTGTCAGCCGATTCTTTGTTGGGTATTAAATCAATCTTACCGTTTTTATCACCGTGAAGCTTTGCAATAAATGATTTTCTGCCCGATGCTAATTTAGCGTCAACAGTCCAATATTCTTGCTCCTGAAACTTTTCAATTTCCTTTTCGCGTTCAACAATTAAGCGAAGCGCAACGGTTTGAACACGTCCTGCCGACAAGCCGCTCTTAACTTTTTTCCACAAAAACGGACTTAATTTGTAACCAACAATACGGTCAAGCACACGACGAGCTTGTTGTGCATCAACAAGGTCCATATCAAGCTTACGAGGTGCTTTAATACCTGCCTGAACACCGCTTTTTGTAATTTCGTTAAATGTAACACGGTTTGCTTCATTTAAGTCAAGCGCCAAAATTTGAGCCAAGTGCCAAGAAATTGCCTCACCCTCACGGTCAGGGTCGGTTGCGAGGAAAACTTCATCACACTCTGCAGCGGCGGATTTAAGCGATTTAATCAATTCCTTCTTGTCCGCCATATTTATATATTCAGGCATAAAGCCCTTGTTAACGTCAATACCGAATTTAGACTTTGGTAAATCACGAATATGACCTTGAGAAGCCATAACGGTATAATCCGCGCCTAAATACTTTTTAATACTTTTCACCTTTGTGGGTGACTCAACTATCAAAAGCTTTGACATAATAATCCTCCGATTAGTTTATTTGCAAAGTTCGTACTGTCCACCGGGAAGAGCGCGAACAATAAATTCCATTTCCAATTCTGTTAAAGCCGAAAGCAAATCAGACGGCGATAACCCCGTATTCAAATCATCAGGATAGAATTTTTGCTTATCTAAACAATTATACACTATTTTTGCCTGATTTGAAAGAGTAACATTCAATATTTTTTTATTATTTTTAACTTTTTCGGGTTTTGGCACTGATTTATATGCCTTTTCGATATCAATTTTATCAGGAAAAGCCGAAATATATTCATTGAAAATATCCGAAGTGTCAAGAAGAGGTTTAGCACCGTCGCGTAAAAGCGCGTTTGAGCCCTCATATTGCTTCATATTCGGCATACCGGGGATAACAAAAACATCTCTCCCCTGTTCTAGTGCGTGGTTAGCGGTAATAAGTGCCCCACTTCTTTTACCCGCTTCAACAACTGCAGTGCCAAGTGTTAAGCCCGACATTAAACGGTTTCTTACTTGGAAAGTACCTTTGTTAACCGTTGTATCGGGTGGGTATTCACTAATGAGACAACCCCTGCTTGCGATACGCTCACGCAATGCGCGGTTTTCTTCAAGATATGATACTGAAAAACCACAAGCCATAATTAAAACAGTAATCCCCTCTGCCTTTAAAGCACCAATGTGGGCATAGGTATCACTGCCAATAGCACCGCCGCTTACAACGATAAAGCCCGCTCTTGCAAGGCGATAACCCAATGCATAAGCCGACTTTTTACCAAAATCACTGACGCTACGCGGTCCAACAATACAAAATGAAGGTGAATTTTCAAAATCCGGCAAATTGCCTTTTACATAAAGCACAACAGGCGGTGAATCAATCTCACGCAAAATACTTGGATAATTACGGTTATGATAATTAATTACCATAATATCATTTGTATTGCACTTTTGTAAAATTTCTTTTGCTTTTGTTAAACGCGAATTTTCAAGCTTATCACAAACTGTTTTGGGCAATAGCTTTAAACGTTTTTCTTTATCACATTCATAAACCGCCTTTGCTGACGGAAAGTTTTCAAATATACGCGTAATATAGCGGTTTCCCTGCCCCAAGCACAGCTGTAACCAAATATAATATTCCATTATTTCATCATTTCCCACATAGAAATTGCCGCCGCGGTTGCCGCATTAAAGGATTCGGCATTGCCTCGCATTGGAATGGTTATTTGCTTATTTGCCATATTTTTAGCGTTATCGGTAAGACCGTTTGCTTCGTTACCAATAAGCAAAATACTGCCATCATCAAACAAAATGTTGGTAATAGGTGTAGCGTCACTATCTACAACGCAAGCATAAGACGTTAGACCCGACTGCTTAATTTCATTCACAAAATCATTCAAAATAATAATCGGCATACGCAAAAGTGTACCCATAGAAGCGCGCAATGATTTAGGTGCATAAGGGTCAACGCTATCGCTCGATAAAATTATTCCGCTAACCCCCAAAGCTTCAGCAGTGCGTGAAATTGCGCCAAGGTTTGACGGGTCGTTAAGGTTTTCAAGTGCGATATATCTACCACTCTTTAAAATTTTGGGTGAAAGTGACGGAATTTTTACCACAGCAATAATCCCTTGTGGTGACGATGTATCGCTAATTTTTTGGAACAAGCTGTCGGGAATTTCAAAAATTTCATTAGCGTTATTATAGAATTTTGAAAGTTCTTCCACATACTTTTCTTTAGCAGTTTTCGAGATAATCAGTTTATCAAACCATATTGAATTATCGCAAGCATCATCGCAAATGCGAAGCCCTTCGAGAACGAAAAGCCCCTCTTTTTTACGGATAGATGCCTTGCTTTGTAAACCGCAAACGAGCTTGATAAGCGGATTATCTTTACTTGTAATCACCTTAATTTCAGGCATTTTTACACCCCTTTAAAAACGAAAAAGTCGCCCGAGATATAAAATACTCGGGCGAAAATTATTATTTTTCAAGTGCCTTTTGAGCAGCTTTAACTAAGGTTTCAAAGCCCTTAGCATCGTTAACTGCGAGGTCAGCCAACATCTTGCGGTTGATTTCAATACCTGCCTTGTTGAGACCGTTCATGAATGAAGAGTAGTTCATACCGTTCATTTTGCAAGCAGCAGAAATACGGGTAATCCAAAGACGACGGAAATCGCGCTTCTTAAGACGACGACCGATGTATGCATATTGACCTGATTTCATAACTGCTTCTTTAGCAGTTTTAAAAAGCTTTGACTTAGCGCCGAAGTAGCCCTTAGCAAGCTTTAACACTTTATTTCTTCTTTTGCGTGTTGCTAACGCACCTTTAATACGTGCCATTTCTTATACCTCCAATTTAATAACTAGTTCTTACTTGTAAGGAATTAACTTCTTTACGGTTGCGGTGTTTGTTACGTCAGCAACAACAACCTTGCGAAGGTTTCTCTTACGTTTTGTGGTTTTCTTGTTGAGAATGTGTGACTTGAAAGCATGAGCACGTTTTACTTGACCGGTTTTGGTAAGCTTAAAGCGTTTCTTTGCGCCACTGTGAGTTTTAATTTTAGGCATTGTAATTCCTCCATTTGATATTTTATCAATTATTACTTACTTGATTTGGGAGCCAAGAACATAAGCATATTACGTCCTTCAAGCTTAGCAGGTTTTTCTACGTTGGCAACATCCTTACAGAATTCTGCAAAACGGGTCATTGTTTCTAAGCCAATTTCGGGGTGGCCCATTTCACGGCCTCTAAAACGGATTGAAACCTTAACCTTGTTACCACTTTGAATAAACTTGATTGCCTGTTTGCCTTTGGTTTCAAAGTCATGTACGTCGATACTTAAACCTAAACGGATTTCCTTAGTTTCGATAACCTTTTGGTTTTTCTTGTTTTCCTTTTCGCGTTTTGCCTGTTCAAAGCGGTATTTACCGTAGTCCATAACCTTGCAAACGGGCGGTTGAGCGTTTGGTGAAATACAAACTAAGTCGAGTTCAGCTTTACTTGCGGCTTCAAGTGCCTTGTCGATTGAAACGACACCAAGCTGACTGCCGTCGTTCATGATAACACGAACTTCCTTAAATTTAATACCTTCGTTTATAGCAACTTCTTTACTGCTAATGCTAATGCACCTCCAAATTTTTGTAAAACAAAAGCGTGGACGCAATAACGCCCACGCATAAGAATACCAAAGAGATTTTTGGAACTTATTGACCCTTTTAAACGAAATCTGAGGGTGAGGACGAAATACGTACTACTTTGCTGTAACAACTATTATACACTATTTTATGAATTTGTCAAGTATTTTTTTAATTCTTCTGCTTTATCGGTCTTTTCCCAAGGTAAATCGATATCAGTTCTACCCATATGGCCGTAAGCAGCTGTTTGACGGTAGATAGGACGACGAAGCTGTAATGCATCAATAATTGCAGAAGGACGTAAATCAAATACATTATTTACTGCTTCAACAATCTTATCGTCGGCAATTTTACCTGTACCGAAGGTATCAACCATTACAGATACAGGACGTGCAACACCGATAGCATACGCTAATTCGATTTCGCACTTATCAGCAAGACCGGCTGCAACGATATTTTTAGCAACCCAACGTGAAGCGTAAGCAGCACTACGGTCAACCTTTGTCGGGTCCTTACCTGAGAATGCACCACCACCGTGACGAGCATAACCGCCGTATGTATCAACGATAATCTTACGACCGGTAAGACCAGTATCACCTTGAGGACCGCCTACAACAAAACGACCTGTGGGGTTAATATAAATTTTAGTTTCAGCATCGAAAAGGGTTGCAGGAACGATTGGTTTGATAACCTTTTCCAAAATATCTGCACGTAAGGTTTCAAGTGAAACGTCTGCAGTATGTTGGCTTGAAACAACAACAGTATCTACACGGGTAGGTACGCCGTCATTATATTCAACAGTAACCTGAGTTTTTCCGTCGGGATTTAAATAATCAAGTTCACCGCTCTTACGAACGTCGGTAAGACGCTTAGCCATTTTGTGTGCCAAAGAGATTGCCAAAGGCATTAATTCTTCGGTTTCGTTACAAGCATAACCGAACATCATACCTTGGTCGCCCGCACCGTTTAAGTTATAAGCGTCTTCTTCACCGTCTTTAAGTTCGAAGGACTTGTCAACACCCATAGCAATATCGGGTGATTGCTTGTCAAGTGAAACCATAACAGCGCAATTATTGCCGTTAAAGCCGGCTTTTTCGCTGTTATAACCAATATCACAAACAACCTCGCGTACAACTGCGGGAATATCAAC
>JAZQWD010000160.1:0-11818 GCA_045632165.1 Acutalibacteraceae bacterium
ATTGGTGGCACATCGTAGGGACAGGCCTCCCGGACTGTCCGCGAACATAGTGGAATTTTGACGGGCAATCGAGGACGCTTGCCCCTACGCGTTGTGTTAATATAAATTCATCTGCCCGACAAACTATAATTTAAACATAAAGACAAGTTTTACTTGTTTATGAATTTTTTAAGATTGCGTGTATTTGTAATTGACATTAATTCGCTTATAATGTAAAATATTATTAATAATATAATAAAGATAGGGTGTTTAAAATGAAACCTGTTTATAAGCGTGTGCTTTTAAAGCTCAGCGGTGAGGTTCTTGCCGGTGACAAAGGTGTAGGTATTGATTTTGATAAGGTGCTTGAGGTTTGCGAAAAGGTCAAGGACTGCGTTGATATGGGTGTTCAGGTTGCTATCGTTGTTGGCGGCGGCAATTTCTGGCGCGGTCGTTCAAGCGGTAAGATGGACCGTACGCGTGCAGACCACATGGGTATGCTTGCAACCTCAATTAATGCGCTTGCATTGGCTGACGGTCTTGAACAGTTAGGCGTTAATGCACGTGTTCAAACTGCTATTGAAATGCGTCAGGTGGCCGAGCCTTACATCAGAAACAAGGCAGTTCGCCATTTAGAAAAGGGCAGAGTTGTAATTTTCGGTTGCGGTACAGGCAACCCCTTCTTCTCAACCGATACCGGTGCGGCACTTCGTGCTGCTGAAATCGGCGCTGATGTAATCTTTAAGGCAACCAACGTTGACGGCGTTTACGACAGCGACCCCAAGAAGAATCCCAATGCTAAAAAGTATGATACACTTACCCATTTGGAAGTGCTTCAAAAAGAGCTTCACGTTATGGACGCTACCGCAGCTTCACTTTGTATGGATAACGACATTCAAATTTTAGTTTTCAATTTAGACAACCCACAAAACATAGTTTCTGCTATGGTTGGTGAAACCATCGGCACAATTGTAAAATAAACTTTAAGGAGAGTATTTATGAACGAACTTATTAAGAATACTGAAGAAAAAATGATTAAAACCCTCGGCGTTTTGGAAAGAGATTATAAATCTATCCGTGCAGGCCGTGCAAACGTTGCAGTGCTCGATAGAATCAGCGTTGACTATTATGGTTGCCCCACACCTATTCAGCAAATGGCTGCTGTTTCGGTTCCCGAACCCCGCATTTTAATGATTCAGCCGTGGGATGCTTCTACCTTAAAGTCAATCGAAAAGGCAATCTTAACCTCTGATATTGGTATCAACCCTCAAAACGACGGTCGTGTTATTCGTTTGGCATTCCCGCCACTTACCGAAGAACGCAGAAAAGAAATCGTTAAGGAAGTTAAAAAGGTTGCTGAAGACACAAAGGTTGCTATCCGCAATACCCGTCGTGATGCTTTAGAAAAATTAAAGCAACTTAAAAAGGGTAACAGCATTACCGAAGACGACGAAGCAAACGGCGAAAAGAAGATTCAAAATCTTACCGACAAATACTGCAAAGAAATTGACGTAATGGCTGCCGATAAGGAAAAAGAAATTTTAGAAATTTAATTTATTGAAATTTACTGCAGCGGCTCTTTATTAGGGCCGCTGTTTAACACAGGCAAAAGGAAGTGACTGTTATGGCTATTGATAACCGTGTTTTACCTCAGCATATTGCCATTATTATGGACGGCAACGGCCGTTGGGCAAAAAACAAGGGTCTACCGCGTACTGCAGGGCATATTGCGGGCGCAAAGGCATTTAAAAATATTGCGCGATATTGCAATAAAATTGGGTTAAAATATTTAACGGTTTATGCTTTTTCTACCGAAAATTGGAAGCGTCCGCAGGATGAAGTGAACGGTATTATGAATTTGCTTCGCGATTATTTAAAGGATGCCGAAAACTTTAAGGATGAAAATATCCGCGTGCGTTTTATAGGTGATCGCACTCCTTTGGCCGAAGATATTAAAGAACTTATGGCAAAAAACGAAGAGGATTCGAAAAATGCTACAGGTCTTACTCTTTACATTGCTATTAACTATGGCGGACGAGATGAAATTGTTAAAGCGGTGCAAAAAATTGTGGACAGCGGTGTTAAGTGTGAAGATATTAACGAAAAATTAATTTCCGATATGCTTTATACCTACGATTGCCCCGACCCCGATTTTATCATTCGCCCAAGCGGTGAATACCGTTTGTCCAATTATCTTATATGGCAGTCGGCTTATTCAGAATTTTGGTATTCTGATATTTTATGGCCCGACTTTAAGGAAAAGGATTTAGAAAAAGCAATCGACGATTTTTTAAAGCGTAACCGTCGTTTTGGAGGAATTTAAAATGAAAACACGAATTATATCGGGTGTTATACTTTGTAGCGTAATTGCGGGTGTTTTGGCTTTGGGTTATCTTGTAAACCCATTGTTTATGACGGGCTTTCTTGCTGTTTTAGCGGGTATTGCCACTTGGGAATTGCTTCACAACGTTGCAAAAATTGAAAGCAAATCAATTAACGCGGTAGCCATTATCTATACTGCAATTGCTGTATTTAACTTTGCACTTGAGGGCTTTCAAATCGGCAAATTTTTAATCACCACTTATCACGTTACGGTGCTTTACGTTTTAATTGCAGTTTTCTTGACACTTAAAAAGCACGACAAATTAGACCTTGGCGGTATTTTATCACTTTGCGTAATGCCGTTTATTATGGCATATGCATTCGGATCGCTTGAAAAAATTGCAAATTACGGCGCTAACTATGAGTTTGAAATCGGTGGTATTTCTGCCGCTACGGGAATATATTATTTACTGATGATGCTTGTTTTCTCGGCAGGTTGCGATACAGGTGCTTATTTTGTTGGTGTAACATTAGGTAAGCACAAGCTTTGCCCCGAAATTTCACCCAAAAAGACGGTTGAAGGCGCCATTGGTGGTATTTTAACAAGTGTTATTTTTGCTTTAATTTTTAACTTTGCTTTTTCAATGACCGAAAAGCTTATTCCCACACTTATTTTCACCGTTCCGCTTTGCATTGTTGGTATGTGCGGTGACTTGTTTGCATCTACCATTAAGCGTTCGGTTGGTCTTAAGGATTACGGCAACTTAATCCCCGGTCATGGCGGTGTGCTTGACCGTTTTGATTCAATTTTAATGATTTCACCCATTTATTTAATTTTAATTACTCTTGGGGTGTTATAATGAAAAGCTTGGTTATACTTGGTTCAACAGGTTCAATCGGCACACAGGCGCTTGAGGTTTGCCGTCGCGACGGATATAAGGTTGTGGCTTTGGCGGCAGGCAGTAACGTGGAGCTGTTAGAAGCACAGGCGCGCGAATTTAAGGTTAAAGCCGTTGCTGTTTTTAATGAAGAAAAGGCAAACGAGCTTAAAATAAAACTTTCCGACACCGATATTAAGATTTTATCGGGTGTAGAGGGTGTTTGCGAAGTGGCAACAATAGAAGCCGATATTGCGCTTAATTCTATTGTTGGTATTGCGGGTCTTCGCCCTACACTTGCTGCAATTGAAAGCGGTAAGGATATTGCCCTTGCTAATAAAGAAACCCTTGTTACAGGCGGTGATATTGTTAACCGTAAAGCGCAGGAAAAGGGTGTTAAAATTTTACCCGTTGATAGTGAACATTCGGCAATTTTCCAGTCTTTACAAGGCGCACCAAAGGGTTCGCTTAAAAAGATTTTACTTACTGCATCGGGTGGTCCGTTTTTCGGAAAAACCCGTAGCGACTTAGAAAACGTTACAGTTAAAGAAGCACTTGCACACCCTAACTGGTCGATGGGTGCGAAAATTACTATCGACTCGGCAACACTTATGAATAAGGGCTTAGAGGTTATTGAAGCTGTGCATCTTTTCGGTGTTTCTGCTTCCGATATTGAGGTTTTGGTTCACCGCCAAAGCATTTTACATTCAGCGGTTGAACTCATCGACGGGGCGGTCATCGGTCAATTAGGCACACCCGATATGAGATTACCTATTCAGTACGCTTTAACCTATCCCGAAAGAAGCAACTATGCTTTTGAAAAATTAAGTCTTTCCGATATTGGCACACTAACCTTCCAAAAGCCCGATACCGATACCTTCCGTTGTTTGCCGCTTTGCATTTCGGCAATTAACGAGGGCGGTCTTCGTCCCACTGCCGTTAATGGCGCTAACGAAGAAGCGGTGCGACTTTTCTTAGAAGGCAAAATTAAATTCTTGCAAATTGCTGATTTGGTTGAAAAAGCCGCTTATTCAGTAGAAAATAAAAAAGATTTCACTTTAGATGATATTCTTTATACCGATAAAGCCGCGCGACAAGCGGTTTTAAATAATATTTAATTTTAGGTGATTACAATTACTATTTCAGAAATTTGGGGCACAGTTTGGCCCTATTTAACCGCAGTTTTACTTTTCTTAATTTTAATAGTTATACACGAATTCGGCCATTTTATTGCTGCAAAGCTTTTGGGTGTAAAGGTAAACGAATTTGCCGTTGGCTTCGGTCCGCGGCTTTTCGGTTTTCAGGGGAAAGAAACCAAATATTCCTTTAATCTTGTGCCCCTAGGCGGTTATTGTGCGATGGAGGGCGAGGATGAGGAAAGTGGTGACAGTCGCGCCTTTTGTAACAAATCGGCTTGGCGCCGTTTTTTAATCGTTGTAATGGGTGCAACCTTTAACCTTGTTTTCGGTCTTATTTTGGTGGCTATAATTTTGGCACCGCAAAAAATGTTTGCCTCTACTACCATTGCCGAATTTTCAAAAAATGCGGTAACAGCGCAAAGCGGCTTAAAGGTTGACGATAAAATTATCGAAATTGAAGGTCGCAAAATCTTCGGTGTTTATGATATGAACTATGCCTTTACAAACGTTGACGACGGCACACTTGATATGACAGTGCTTCGCAACGGCAAAAAGGTTAAACTTGATGACGTTAAGTTTGAAACCGAAGAAGCTGATGGCATTACCTATTTAAAATGGGATTTTAAGGTTTACGGTATTAAGAAAACTGTGTGGAATTATATTAAAGAAACCTTTAACACCACAATTTCGTATTGTTTAATTGTGTGGCGCAGTTTACTTGATATGCTAGCAGGTAAATTTGGTATAAGCGCAATTTCGGGTCCTGTTGGTGTTACGGTTGCCATTGCCGACGCGGCAAAGCAAAACCTTCTTAACCTATTGCCAATGATGGCGCTTATAACGGTTAATCTTGGCATATTTAACCTTTTACCCGTACCCGCGCTTGACGGCGGTCGTTTAGTATTTATTTTGTTTGAAATGATATTCCGTAAAAAAGTGCCCGAAAAGTATGAATCGGTGGTGCACACAGTCGGCTTTATTGTTTTAATTGCCTTTATGGTGCTTGTCGCCGCAAAGGATATTTGGGGACTTATTTTTTAAATAAGGTGATATGATGTTATATACAAATGATATTACTAAAAAAATAGCAGTTGGTGATATGTTTATCGGTGGCGGTGCGCCCGTTAGCGTTCAGTCAATGCTATGTGCCGAAGCCCACGATATCGAGGGTAACGTTGCGCAGGCATTACGTTTAGAGCAAGCGGGTTGCGATATTGTGCGCGTTACCGTGCCCGATATGGAAGCGCTTAAAACTGTCGAGGCGCTTAAAAATGCAATTAAAATTCCCTTGGTAGCGGATATACACTTTGATTACCGCTTGGCTATTGAAAGCGTTGCCGCAGGGATTGATAAGGTACGCATAAATCCCGGTAATATTGGTGGTGACGATAAGGTTAAGGCCGTTGCCGACGCTTGCAAAAAAGCAGGTGTGCCGATAAGAATTGGTGTAAATTCCGGCTCACTTGAAAAGGAAATCTTGGCTAAATACGGCGGTGTTACCCCCGAAGCTATGGTTGAAAGTGGGCTTTATCATATCTCGCTTTTAGAAAAATTTGATTTTGATGATATTGTGTTATCATTAAAATCTTCCGATACCTTTAAAATGTATAAAGCATACGAATTAGCTGCCCAAAAGTGCCGTTATCCCTTGCATTTAGGTGTTACCGAAGCAGGCACCGAAAATATGGGTGTTATTAAATCGGCGGCAGGTATCGGCGGTTTATTACTTCGCGGCATCGGTAATACAATTCGTATTTCCTTGACTGATGACCCTGTAAAAGAGGTTGAAGCAGGCATTAAATTATTAAAGGCAATTGGTATTAGAAACGACGGTATTAAGTTTGTTTCTTGCCCTACTTGTGGCAGAACACAAATTGATTTAATAAAAATTGCGGCTGATGCTGAAAAACGCCTTGCAAATATAAACAAAAATATAACGGTCGCTATTATGGGCTGTGTAGTAAACGGTCCCGGTGAAGCATCGGCGGCGGATATAGGCATCGCAGGCGGTAAGGGCTGTGGCGTACTTTTTAAAAAGGGTGAAATTATTGCAAAACTGCCCGAAGATAAATTATTAGATGCATTAATAGAAGAAATTGAAAAAATGTAAACGGAGTTGGAAAAATTGGCTACCCCACTGTTTTGTGAAATATTCGGTGATTTTTTAAAGGATGAATTGCGCGAAAAAATAAACGACGCAATACTTAAAAAATGTAATCTAGATCCCGAAAAGCGTTGCCTTACGGCAGGGCTTTATTGTGATACATATATTTCACACGCGGTAATTAGTGAATTAAGCCAATCACTTCGTACTCTTTTAAAGCTTGAAAAATGTAATATTACTGCTGAATTTTCACAAACTGCTTTTGGTGCGGTTGCTTGCGGTGATTTGGCAGACGAGCTTCGTCAATATAACGCGCTTTTGAACGGTTATTTTAACGGTGCAGAGTATAATCTTGACGGTGACAACCTTACAATTACTTTAAAACACGGCGGTTATAAAAAAATTATGTCTTCAAAATTTGAAGAACAGTTTATTCGCCTTGTTAATGAACGCTTCGGTAGGGAAGTGGTGGTTTCATTTGACGGTCAGTTAGACGACGTTAAAATTGAAATGCCTGAGGTTACTTACACACCCCCGCAACCAAAGCAAGAAAATAAAGCGGAAGAAAAACCGCAAATTAAATTTGAAGCAAGAAAAGAAAAGCCCGCAAATGGTGTGGTTTATCTTGATAATCCTCAGCTTTTCTATGGTAGAAAAATTGATAATAACGTAAAACCCATGATTGATATTACTCCCGACGAGGTTTTTGTTTCTTGTTGGGGTGAGGTTTTCGGTTATGATACCCGTAAAATTAATACCACGCGTGGCGAGGCGATTATTGTTAATTTTGCTGTTTCGGACTATACAAATTCTATAAGCGTTTCAATGTTTATGGACCCTAAGAAAATGGGGGATATTTCTAACGTTAAAAACGGTAATTTTGTTTTAATAAACGGCAAATACGAATTTGATAATTATAAAAAAGAACATATTATAAAGCCGACAGCTATTGCACTTTTACAGCCCTATTTTGAAATGGATGAATACGAGGGTGAAAAGCGTATCGAGCTTCATTGCCACACTAATATGTCTGATAAAGACGCTATTACCCCCGCCGAAGATTTAATCAATCAAGCGTATAAGTGGGGTCACAAGGCGATTGCCATTACTGACCACGGTGTTGTTCAGTCGTATCCTGCGGCGGCGGGTGCAGTAAAGGGTATTCGTAAAAAGGGTGGCGACTTTAAGGTTATTTACGGTGTCGAGGGTTATTTTGTTGACGACGTTAATACCGATATTACAAACCTTGCGCCTAAACAAATTAAGCGTTATCACCAAATTATTTTGGTTAAAAATATGGTTGGTCTTAAAAACCTTTATAAATTGGTTTCGGACGCGCATATTAATAACTTTAAGGGGAGACCATTAACACTTCGCAGTAAGCTTGATGAATTGCGCGAGGGCTTAATCGTTGGTTCGGCTTGTGAAGCGGGTGAGCTTTTCCAAGCGGTATTCAACGGTGAACCTCACGAGGAACTTTTAAGAATTGCAAGCTATTACGATTATCTTGAAATTCAGCCCCTTGGTAATAACGACTTCATGGTTAGAAAATCGACCGAACCCGATGAAAAAAATAAAAAGGGTGAGGTTATCCCTAACCCCTATCGTCACGTGACAAGTGTTGAAATGCTCAAGGCATACAACCGCAAAATCGTTGAAATTGCGGACGAGCTAGGCAAGCCCGTTGTTGCAACAGGTGACGTACACTTCCTAAGAAAAAGTGACGAAATTATTCGTAAAATTTTGCTTGCGGGTCAAAATTATGACGACTTTGACCATCAAGCACCCCTTTATCTTAAAACCACACAAGAAATGCTGGACGATTTCGCTTATTTCGGCGATAGAGCAAAGGAATTTGTTATTGATAACCCCGCAAAGATTGCCGATATGGTAAGCAGTGATATTATCCCTGTTCCCGAAGAAAGCCATCCCCCTGTAATTGAGGGCTCGGATGATATGCTTCGTGATATTTGTTGGGGTAATGCACGTAGAAAATACGGTGAAAACGTTCCCGAGGTTGTTTCTAAGCGACTTGAAAAAGGGCTTAACGCTATTATTTCTAACGGCTTCTCTATAATGTATATTTCGGCGCAAAAGCTGGTTGCCTTTAGTGAAGAAAACGGCTACCTTGTTGGCTCGCGTGGTTCGGTTGGCTCGTCCTTCGTTGCTACTATGGCGGGTATTTCCGAGGTTAACCCCTTGCCGCCCCATTACGTTTGTCCCGAATGTCAGTATAGCGAATTTTTCTTAAAGGGTGAGGTTGGCTCGGGCTTTGATTTACCCGAAAAGAAATGCCCCCACTGTGATAAAAGCTTAGTTCGTGACGGTCACGATATCCCGTTCGAAACCTTCTTAGGGTTCAAGGGTGACAAGGTGCCTGATATCGACCTTAACTTCTCGGACGAATTCCAAACCGAGGTTCAGCGCTATACCGAAGAGCTTTTCGGTAGCGAAAACGTGTTTAAAGCGGGTACTATTTCGACTATTGCTGAAAAAACTGCCTACGGTTTTGCAAAAGCGTATGCCGAAAAGAAGGGCATCACCCTTTCAAATGCCGAGCTTGACCGCTTGGCAAAGAAGCTTGAAAAGAGCAAAATTAAGGCAACAACAGGTCAGCACCCTGCGGGTATGATTGTTGTGCCGCGTAACGAAACAATTTACGACTTTTGCCCGATTCAACACCCCGCAAACAAGCCCGAATCGGGTGTTACTACAACCCACTTCGACTTCCATTCAATTCACGATACTATTTTAAAGCTTGACGAACTTGGTCACGTTGTTCCCACTACATATAAATATTTAGAGGAATATACAGGCATTTCGGTAAGCGATATTTCAATGAGTGATCCCAAGGTTTACAGCTTATTCACCTCAACCGAGGCGCTTGGCGTTACCCCTGAAGAAATTGAATCTAATACAGGTACTTTCTGCATACCCGAATTTGGTACGGCCTTCGTACGCGGAATGTTAGTTGACTGTAAACCTAAAAACTTTGCCGATTTGCTTCAGATTTCGGGTCTTTCTCACGGTACGGGAGTTTATCTCGGTAATGCGAAGGATTTGATTGATAACGGTACATGTACAATTTCTGAAGTTATCGGTACCCGTGATAATATTATGGTGTATTTAATCCACCAAGGTATGGAAGAGGGTCGCGCCTTCAAAATTACTGAAACGGTACGTAAAGGTCTTGTTTCAAAGGGTAAGGTACCTAAAGAGGTTTGGGACGAAATGGCCGACGATATGCGTAAGGTTAACGTGCCTGAATGGTATATTGATTCTTGCCATAAGATTGAGTATATGTTCCCCAAAGCCCACGCGGCGGCTTACGTTATCGGCGCTTTGCGTTTGGCGTGGTATAAGGTTTACCGCCCGCTTGAATTTTATTGTGCTTACTTTACTGCCCGTCCCGAAGACGTTGATGTGCCTACCCTTATGGGTGGTAAGGAAGCGGTGCGCCGTTACCTTCGCGATATTAAGGCAAAGGGCAAGGATGCAAGTCAAAAAGAACTTGATGTTTATGAAAATATGCTTATATTTAACGAGTTTTTCTCGCGCGGGCTTGAAATATTACCGATAGACGTAAGTAAATCTCACGCTATGAAGTATTTGCCCGAAGACGGTAAAATGCGTTTGCCTTTTGGTGCGCTTTCGGGTGTTGGCGAAAAGGCGGCATATTCTATATATGAAGCGGCTCAAGCGGGAAATTACGTTTCGAAGGAAGATTTCCAACTTGAAGCGGGTGTTTCTAAAACTATAATTCAAAATCTTAGCGACCTCGGTGCGTTTAGTGATTTGCCCGAAACAAACCAAATGTCTATGTTTTAATTAAAAAACAAGCCAAATGTAATAATTTGGCTTGTTTTTTTGTGATAATTTTAGTAATTCTTGCAAAAATATTAAAAAAAGGTTGCAATTTTGTAACCTTTTTGTTATAATAACCCTTGTAGTTGTTACAAAATTGTAATTTTTTAAGAAAGGCGCTGAACATTATTTTTAACGAAATTTGCGAAAAAATGTTAAATGAAACGCAAAAATTAATAAAGAATAACAAAGTGCTCACTAAGATAGTTTCATTTGTTTTAGTTATTGTTTTAAGCTTTATTGTAACCTTTGTTTCCTGTGGTATCACATTTGGTTTAAAGGTTATTTATAACGGTCAAAACATTGGTGCGGTATCAAGCACTAAGGTTTTTGAAAATGCAGTTACTCATATTGCTGCAAATACAGGTCATTTTAAAGTTGTTAACGCAATTGACGATGCTTCATTTGGTGTTACACTTACGTTAGCCGACAATCTTTTAGATAAAACCGAGTTGGCAGAAGTTATTGCCGAAAATACTGATGAAATCATTTCAGGTAATATATTATACGTAAACGATAAGCCCGTGGCTTATACCGATATTGAAAACGTTGAAGAATTAATTGAACAATCACGCTGCCGTTATTTTATTGACGGTGCTGAAAATAAGGCAGAATTTATTGATGATATTCGCCTTCAGAAGGTTTTTTCTTACTCTAACCGCATTGATAATGATGTTGACGTAGAAAATATCATTTTAAATCTTAACGTTAAAACCGTTTCAAAGGTTTCTTTTGAAGCACCTATTGCGTTTTCTACCAAAACTGTAAAAACTGCTACACAGTATATCGGTTATTCAAAGGTTACAACCAAGGGTATACAGGGTGTTGTTTCTAAAACTGAATTGGTTGAAACAGTAAACGGTCAGGAAAGCTCACGCGAGGTACTTAAAAACGAAGTTTTAGTTGAACCCGTTACACAGGTTGTTTTAACTGGTACTGCTGTTAATATGGCAACTCCTACCGAAAAGGCAAATGCACAATCTGCGGGCTTTATTATGCCTCTTAATTCTTATGAACATATTTCAGCTTATTGGGGCGACGGTCGTAACCATAAGGCGATTGACTTTGCGGGCAAACGCGGACAGGCACTTTTTGCGGTACAAGGCGGTGTAGTTACTTGTGCGGCTTATCGCGGTAACTACGGTTATCTTGTTGAAATCGACCACGGCAACGGCTTAAGAACTCGTTATGCACATTGTGATGCGCTTTGTGTAAAGCCGGGCCAAATTGTTACACAAGGTCAGCAAATTGCTACAATGGGTAACACAGGCCGCTCAACCGGTGACCATTTACACTTTGAGGTTCTTAAAAACGGAACTCAGGTAAACCCCCATTCGTATCTTTTTAAATAATATATGCTAAAACAAAACGGGCGCTTATGCGTCCGTTTTTATTATAATAAAAAAAGCGGTAGAAACATTAGGTTTCTACCGCTTAAATTTTGCAATAATTTTAAATTATGCCTTGTTTACAGAACCGAAAAGTTCCATCTTTTCCTTAACGGTTGCCTTGATTGCTTCAAAGCCGGGAGC
>JAZQWD010000161.1:0-21323 GCA_045632165.1 Acutalibacteraceae bacterium
AACCCCGAAAACGGCTTCTTCGGTGTTGCTCCCGGTACCAACGAAAAGTCAAACTTCAACGCTCTTGAAAGCACCAAGAAGGGCACCATTTTCACCAACGTTGCTCACGATATGAATGACAACACCGTTTGGTGGGAAGGCCTCAACAAGAATCTTCCTGAAAACGCTATTGACTGGCTCGGCAATCCTTGGGATCCCGCTAAGTTCGACAAGGCAGACAAGTCAACTTATGCTGCACATCCCAACTCACGTTTCACCGCTCCTGCTGAAAACTGCCCCTGTATTTCAGAAGAATTCAACAAGGGTGAAGGCGTTCCGATTTCTGCAATCATCTTCGGCGGTCGTCGTGCTAAGTGTGCTCCGCTCGTATATCAATCAAAGGATTGGGTTAACGGTGTATTCGTAGGTTCAACAATGGCTTCTGAAACCACCGCTGCTGCTGCAGGTGCTGTTGGCGTTGTTCGTCGCGATCCTATGGCTATGCTTCCTTTCTGCGGTTACCACATGGGTGAATACTTCAAGCATTGGCTCAGTATGGGCGAAAAGCTTGGCGATAAGGCTCCTAAGATCTTTAACGTTAACTGGTTCCGTACCGACGACGAAGGCAACTTCGTATGGCCCGGCTTCGGCGACAATATGCGCGTTCTTAACTGGATTATTGACCGTTGTGAAGGCAAGGCAGATGCTACTGAAACTGCTATCGGTTACGTTCCCAAGCCCGAAGATATCGACCTTACCGACCTTGATATGGATATCGAAACATTGAAGGATATCTTAACTGTTGATAAGGCAGTTTGGGAAAAAGAAGCAGCTGAAATCGAAGAACACTACAAGAAGTTTGGCGACAAGCTCCCTGCAGAACTCAGCGAACAGCTCGAAACACTTAAAGCAAATCTTGCTAAGATGTAATAAAATCAAAACGCTCACCTTTCGGGGTGAGCGTTTTTTATAAATATAATTAAAATGCTTTATTTTTGAAATTTATAGTGATATAATTATGTTGTCACATAAATCTAATAATTTGAACTGCAAGCCCTTTTACAAAAGGTTTTGTTTCGTGAATTTTACAAGGGGTATTATAAACTGAAAAAACAAGGAGAATAGTTATGAAAGAAAACAAAACTGAAAAAAAGCCAATGAAT
Organism: Acutalibacteraceae bacterium; assembly: GCA_045632165.1. GTDB lineage: Bacteria > Bacillota > Clostridia > Oscillospirales > Acutalibacteraceae > UBA737. The sequence continues at coordinate 1,143 of JAZQWD010000161.1, forward strand.
TTAACGACAGTTATATCAACGGCGATTCAAGTTCCGGGCGTGAAAGTTTCAAGAGAATTGTTTTTACGAGAACAATTTCAAGATTTAGACCGTGAAAAAATTGATTTGATTGTTGATAGGGGTCCCGTAGTTGCGGGTTGTTCAAGAGAAGTTTTAATGAGAAAAGCCAATAGAATTATTAAGGAAAGAACAGCTATCTCAACTGGTGCATCATTTGTGGCTGGAATTCCTGGCGGTTTGGCAATGGCGGCAACAATACCTGCGGATATGTTACAGTTTTACGGTGTTGCATTAAGGATGGCACAAGAATTGGTATATCTTTACGGTGAAGAAGATATGTGGTGTGATGGTACACCGGATGCCGACCAGGTCACTAATCAATTGATTTTGTATTGTGGTGTAATGCTTGGTGCAACAGGTGCGGCACAAACGGTTCGTGTTATGTCTTCTGCCTTGGCAAAGCAACTCTTGAAGAAATTACCGCAAAAAGCACTAACTAAAACTATATATTATCCAATTATTAAGGCAATACTTAAATATTTCGGAGTATCGGTTACAAAAAGTACATTTGCAAAGGGCGTTTCAAAAGTTGTTCCTGTTGTTGGCGGTATTGTTTCGGGCGGAATAACATTGGCGTCAATTTTGCCTATGGGTAATAGATTATTGAAAACATTGGATAAAGCACATTTTGATTATTCACAAGCAGATTTTGATGCAGATATGAAAATAATACATGAAGTATCAAATGGAAACAACGCAGAAAAAGTAGAAAATGTTAAGTCAAATACGGAAACGATTGAAAAAGATGTATTCGAACAAATTCAAAAAGCAAAGCAAATGCTAGATGCTGGTATAATAACTGAAGAAGAATTTTCATCTATGAAAGCAAAGTTGATATCTTCAATGTAAAAAACTAACACGCTCACCAAAGTGAGCGGGTTTTGTATATTTTATATTCAAATTATAGTTTATCGGGCGGTTAAATTGAAGGCACGCGTAGGGAACGACCTATGTGTCGTTCCGTTATTTTTGCGGTCGCACACACAGGTGCGACCCTACGCGATATGTCAATATAGTCACCCATAAACCCCAATTTATTTTTTATTATGCACCTTGCTTAGTGGGTTGGAATCGACCGCGTTTTTAATTTGGCTGTCTGAAACGTGGGTGTAAATTTGTGTTGTGCCTAAATTTGCGTGACCTAAAATATCTTTAAGCACACGAATGTCTACTTCGCCGTGCTGATACATAAGGGTTGCGGCGGTGTGGCGCAGCTTATGGGTTGAAAAGCCCTGTCCTTCAAGCCCTGCTTTTTCCAAAAAGGTTTTAACAAGGTGTTGCACAGTTTTTGGGCTTATGCGGCGGTGATTGCGGCTTATAAACAATGCATTTCGGTCTTCATAAACAATATCTTCACTTGGGCGGACCGCAAGATAATCTTTTATTGCATCCATACAAGCGGAATTTAAATAAATAAGGCGTTCTTTATTACCTTTACCTGTTACAACCATTGTCGCATCGGGTTTAATATCATTAACGTTAAGCGAGCAAAGCTCTGCAAGGCGAAGCCCACAGTTTAAAAATAAAGTTAAAATACAATAATCACGCTTTTGGTTTGCGCCGTCAACCGAATTTAATAGCTCTAAAGAGTCTTCAAGAGTTAAATGCTTTGGTAGAGATTGCTTAACCTTGGGGGATTCAAGTAAAAGCGCAGGGTTTTGGTCAAGCTGGTGTGTATGCTCACACATATACCTAAAAAATATACGCAACGTAGAAGTTTTGCGGGCACGGGTGGCGGTGTTGTTGCCGCGTTCATTTTTGCAAAACACCATATAGGCATATAAATCAGATATTGTAATTGTTTTAATAAGTGCCAAATCAACAGGGGAGATGTTAATTTTATTAAATTCGGTTTTCTTATCAACCAAACCGCGAACCATTAAAATATAGCGGAAAAAGTTTTGCAAATCGAGAAAATAACCCTCGACCGAAAGGGAAGATTTGCCCTTAATAGTTTCATTATATGTTAAAAAGTCGCGTATAACAGGCGGACAAGTTTGCAAAATTTCTAACTTCATACAATACCTCTAATTATTTAGTATAATTCATTATAGCATCATTAAAATAATATTGCAACTTTTAGTAATAAATGGTATTATATGAATGTATTTAAGGGAAGTGAAAATATGACGGATAAGCAAAAGAAAATAGTTAGCGCATCTGTTATTATTGCGTTTATACTATTTTGCGCGGCAGTTGGTTGGTTTATCGGGCGTCCGCTTATACAGTTTGTGGGTGAGCCCGAAAAATTCCGCGCTTGGGTACAAATGAGCGGAATTTGGGGTATGATTGCTTTTGTTGGTATGACGGTTTTTCAGGTAATAATTGCTTTTGTACCGGGTGAGCCGCTTGAAATCGGGGCAGGGTATGCTTTCGGCGCGGTGTGGGGCACAGTGCTTTGTGTAATCGGCATTACCATTGGCAGTTTAATTGTTTTTTGGCTTGTGCGTATTTTTGGTGTTAAGCTTTTAGAGGTGTTTTTCACCTATGAAAAAATAAAATCACTCAAATTTTTACAAGACGAAAAACGGTTGGCACTTATTACCTTTTTTCTCTTCTTTTTACCCGGCACACCTAAAGATTTGCTAACTTATTTTGTGGGACTGACAAAAATTGATTTTAAGGGATTTTTATTTATTGTGGCAATAGCTCGCATACCATCAGTTATAACTTCAACTATTGGCGGAAGTTTACTTGGCAGTGAAAAATATATTTTGGCTATTATTGCTTTTGGTGTTACTCTTTTAATAAGTATTATTGGTTGGATAGTTTATAACAGAATAAGTAAGAAGAATAATTAAAAAGCGGCTTTAAAGCCGCTTTTTTCGTGTAATTTATATTGACAAAAAAGGTAATAAATTATAAAATTAGATTATATTAACTAAAAGGTGGATACTATGGCTGTTAAAATTTCTCCCTCAATATTAAGTGCTGACTATTTAACACTCGCTGACGATATTAAAAAGCTTGAAGCTGCGGGTTGCGATATGCTACACCTCGACGTTATGGACGGTATTTTCGTACCGAATATTTCGTTCGGTGTACCCGTTATAAAGTCAATCAAAGCACACTCAAATATTCCTTTAGACGTTCATTTAATGATTGATAGACCGCATCGCTATATTAAAGAATTCGCTTCGGTTTCGGATTGGCTCGGTTTTCATTTTGAAGCAGGCAGCGATAATACTGAACTTTTAAAGGAAATTCGCGAATTGGGTTGTAAGTCTTGCCTTACAATTAAACCCTGCACCGCACCTGAGGAAATATTTGACTTATTGCCCCTTTGCGATATGGTGCTTGTAATGTCGGTTGAGCCGGGCTTTGGCGGTCAAAAGTTTATGCCTGACTCACTCGATAAATTATCGACATTACGCGATGAAATTAACCGCCAAGGTTTAAATGTTGAACTTGAAATTGACGGCGGTATCAACGGTGAAACCGCACCTTTAGCCGTAAAAGCAGGCGCTACCGTTTTGGTGGCAGGAAGTTATGTTTTTTCGGATGAAATGACCGAACGTGTGAAGTTTTTAAAATCACTTTAAAAATGCTTTACCGTAAATTCTAACGGCATTATTTAAAATAAGCGGTTTACAGTGTTCTTTTATAATTGCTATTTGTATGTAATTTTTAGTTTTAAAATTTGCAAATTCCGAAAGTTCACGAATTGTTGGCCAACGGTCATCGGCAGTTAATAAAAGCTGATAACCGAAGTTGTTTTTATAAAGTGAGCTTTTGATAAACGGTTTTTTCTTATAAAGAAATATTATGCCGTCGGTAAGGGATTCGCTACTGAAAAAAGTGAAAAGAATCTCATTTTTTTTAGCTCTTTTTTGTAAAGCGGGCAGGGTCATTTATTGGGCCTCCCAAAAGGAGTTGTTTTTATGAAGTATGAAAGCTTAAAAAGCGGTACGGATATACGTGGCGTTGCAACCGATAAGGGCGGCAAGGCGGTAACTCTTACCGACAGTGCAGTTTATGATATAACCTCCGCTTTTGCCGTTTGGCTTAAAGCAAAAGTGAATAAGGATGATATAAAGGTGTCTGTGGGGCGCGATTCCCGCATAACCGGTCCTGCAATTATGGAAAGGGCAGAGTCGGCTCTTGTTAATTCGGGCTTTACAGTTATGAATTGCGGCTTATCATCAACTCCTGCAATGTTTATGACTACCTTAGAAGCTGATTGCGATGCCGCGTTGCAAATTACCGCTTCGCACCACCCGTTTGACCGAAACGGTTTAAAGTTTTTTACAAAAGAAGGCGGTCTAAATTCGGGCGATATTTTGGAAATTATTTCGCTTGCAAATGCACAAAAGCATTTAGAGGGGCAAAAAGGCAGGGTTATTAAAACCGATTTTATGAAAAATTATGCCGCTCATCTTCGCAAAATGATTTGTGAAGCGGTAGGTAAAAGCGAAACTGATTTGCCACTTAAAAATTACAAGATAATTGTTGATGCGGGCAACGGTGCTGGCGGTTTTTACGCTTATGACGTGTTAGAAAAACTTGGTGCCGATATTACCGGAAGCCAATTTTTAAATCCTGACGGAACTTTTCCTAATCATATACCTAACCCCGAAAATAAAGAGGCAATGCAAAGCATTAAAAACGCGGTTTTAAATAATAAGGCCGATTTGGGGCTTATCTTTGACACCGACGTTGACAGGGCGGGTTGTGTTGATAAAGAGGGCGAAACAATTAATCGTAATCGCTTAATTGCGTTGGCTTCATATATTGCGGTTAACGGTCAAAAAGGTAAAACCATTGTTACCGATTCGGTTACAAGCGACGGTCTTCACGATTATATTGAAAATTATCTTAATTGTAACCATTATCGTTTTAAACGCGGTTATAAAAACGTTATTAACAAGGCGGAAGAATTTTGCCTTGAGGGTATTGATACGCCTTTGGCAATCGAAACCTCGGGTCATGCCGCTTTTAAGGATAACTATTTTTTAGACGACGGCGCATATCTTGTGACTAAGATTGTTATTGAACTTGCAAAGGGTAATGATATTGAAGAAATTTTAAAACCTCTTATAATACCCACCGAGGAAAAGGAAGTACGCTTTAATATTTTGACCGAGGATTTTAAAACTTACGGTGAAGGTATAATTGAAAAGCTTGAAGCTTTTGTTAATGAAAATCCGCAATATATTATGGCACCCGATAATCGTGAGGGGCTTCGCGTAAATACTGAAAACGGTTGGTTTTTATTGAGACTTAGTGTTCACGACCCAGTGGTTGTTATGAATTTTGAAAGTCGGGTAAACGGCGGTATTAATAATGATATTATCGCGCTAAAGCCGTTTTTACAGCAGTTTGATAAATTAGATATTTCAAACCTTTAAATGATTTGGCTAAAAGGAGAGTCGAAATTTTTGAAATTTTGACTCTCCTTTATTATGTTATCCGTTTGTTTCGGTTGTAAAACAGCCGCAATCCTTTTGGTCGTCAATGCAGTCGGGACGGGGTGGGAAGAAATCGTCAAGCGGGAACTGAATTCGGCTAAAGGTATCGCAGGGTTCGGCGGTTGAGTGGTCGCAGGACTTTTGCGGAACACAAAAATCGTAAACGGGGATTAGCATTTGTACGTTTCTAATAAGCTGAACTACCGTGAATAAACCGATTGTAGCGTAAATGGTGGGAGTGCCGCGTGGAATGTCGGTTACAACGTGACCTCCAAGCGCTTCGCAAATGCAGTCGGGAATACAGCAAGAAGATTCGTAACAATCGCGTATAGTACCAATTTTAGCCGATAGCGGTACAGGGTCAACTGCGCTTACAACACATTTTGGGGTATTACTGCCTGAGAAGGTGTTGGTGTTATGGTTTCGACATTCTTCACCCACAATATTTGAGAAGGTTTTAACCGCACCGCAGCTGCCATATAAAATTACCTTTTTATTAAAGGTGGCAATACCGTTTATAACTTGTGGACAGGTGCTAGGTGAGGTATAAAGGTCAAAGGATAAAAGGAAGAAGAAGGTAAGGTCGCACGAATAATAGCCCTTGTTAAAGTTCACAGGTTCTACATCAATAAATACGTTAAGCACTTCAGCACTGCGAAGCCGTACGCTTAAAGCGTTGTTTATCAGGGTTTGGGTTTCGGGCAAGAAGAAGCACCGCAAATCCTCTAAACAGTCGCGATCACAGCAAGAATCGTAAACCCTGCCTGCATCAATGCAAACCGCATCGTTGCAGTTTTCAAAGTTTTTAAAATCTGCCATATAGAAAGGCCTCCTAAAAATATTTAAGTTAGTTTTATGGCTAACTTCAATAATATAATATGTTTTATTGTGAATTCGGTTAAAATATTTTAATTTTGATTGACTTAAAGGTGCAAAAAATGTAAAATAGTGCAAGGTGATTGTTTTGGATAATAAATTTTGGTATAAAAAGGGGCTAAAAGACGGCATACCCATAGCGCTTGGATATTTTGCGGTTGCTTTTACGCTTGGTATAGCTGCTGAAAAAGTAGGGATTACTGCATTTCAAACATTTGCTTTGACAGGCACAACCCTTGCATCTGCGGGCGGTTATGCAGGTATAAACGTTATTGCATCTGCGGGCGGTTATATTGAAATGTTTTTAACAATGCTTATTGTTAATGCGCGTTATCTTTTAATGTCCTGTTCGCTAAGCCAAAAAATATCACCTAAAACCTCAACGCTTAACCGAATGGGTATTGCTTTCGGTGTTACTGATGAGATTTTCGGTATTTCTTCGGCGGTTTCCGGCTACGTAAACCCACTGTATAACTACGGTGCTATGACCGTTTCAATCCCTGCGTGGGCAAGCGGTGCGGCACTTGGTGTTATTTTGGGTAACGTTTTACCTACAAGCGTTATGTCGGCACTTGGTGTTGCAATTTTCGGTATGTTTTTAGCGATTATAATTCCACCTGCAAAGGGTAATAAGGTTATTATGGGTGGAATTATCCTGTCTTTCGCTTTAAGCTTTTTGTTTAACAAATTGCCAATTATTGCTAACAATATTTCAAGCGGTATGCAGGTTATAATTTTGACCGTAGTGATTGCCTTTGCGCTTGCGATTCTTTTTCCCGTAAAGGAGATTGATGCCGATGAATAATATTTATATTTACATATTAATTATGGCGCTTACAATCTTTGCCATACGTGTTTTGCCGCTCACTTTAATAAGAAAGAAGATTAAAAATAAAACCCTTCGCTCGTTTTTATTTTATGTGCCTTACGTAACTTTGGCAGTTATGACATTCCCCGCAATAATTTATGCAACCGATAGTATTTGGTCAGGTGTTGCGGCACTTATTACGGGTGTTGTACTATCATATATAGGTGTGGGTTTGTTCGGTGTTGCGATTTCTTCCTGTGCGGTGGTATTTATTATTGAACTAATTATGAAATTTATATAGTCGTGGAAACACGGCTATATTTTTTACTTGAAATATACCCCTATAGGGTATATAATATAAACGGTGATAATATGAAAACTCAACAATATAACGTTACGGGAATGTCCTGTGCGGCGTGTTCTTCATCAGTTCAGCGTGTGGTAACTAGACTTCAAGGGGTTCAAAGCTGTGACGTTAATCTTATAACAGGTAAAATGACAGTAACCTTTGATGAAAATTTGGTTTCATCGGCTGACTTTTTCAGGGTGGTACAAAAGGCGGGCTTTGGTATAACCGCCCAAACGGTTAAAAAAGAAGTTAAAACCCAAAAAGAAAGCGTTTTGCCGATAATTGTATCGCTAGTTTTTGCGGCAGCTTTATTATACGTTTCAATGGGGCAAATGATTTTTAGCAATTTGCCTTTGCCAAAAATTTTTAATATGAACGAAAACCCGTACAATTTTGCTTTTTTGCAATTTTTATGCTGTTTACCCGTTTTATATTTTGGTCGCAGTTTTTTTATAAAAGGTATACCGCTTTTATTTAAGGGACACCCAAATATGGACTCACTTGTTGCAATCGGTTCGGGTGCATCACTTATTTACAGTATTGTTATGACATTTATGTTATCAAATAATCCCCACGCAGTTCACAATTTGTATTTTGAATCGGCGGCGGTTGTTGTGGCTCTTGTAATGCTTGGTAAGTTTTTTGAGCGTAAGAGCAAAGCAAAAACTGCCAAGGCGTTGGAAAAGCTTATAGAGCTTGCGCCCGACACTGCGGTGCTTTTTAAAGACGGTAAAGAGTACGAAATCCCAACCTCTGAAATAAAAGTAGGGGATACGCTTTTAATAAAATCGGGCTCTAAAATTCCGCTTGACGGCGAGGTTATAGAGGGCGAAAGCACAGTTACCGAAGCAATGCTTACGGGTGAAAGCTTACCTATAGATAAAAAACAAGGCGATAAGGTTTTCGGTGGTAGTGTTAATCTAGAGGGAGTTTTATACGTTAGAGTTACTAAAATAGGCGAAGATACCGCCCTTGCAAAAATAATTAAATTTGTAGAAGAAGCGCAGTCAAAAAAGGCGCCTATTTCTAAAACTGCCGATAAGGTTGCGGGTGTTTTTGTTCCCGTAGTGATTGCGATTGCCCTTCTTTCAGCGGTTATATGGCTTATCGTTGGTAAGGATATTTCTTTTGTGCTTAAGGTGTTTACCTCGGTTTTAGTTATCGCTTGTCCATGCGCCTTGGGGCTTGCAACACCCACTGCAATAATGGTTGGTACGGGGCTTGGCGCTTCAAACGGTATACTTATCCGTAACGGTGAGGTGCTTGAAATAAGTCACAACACAAAGGCAGTTGTGTTTGATAAAACAGGCACTCTAACAGTTGGTAAACCCATTGTTACCGATTATGTTGGTGATATAAGCGTCATACCGATTGCCGCGGCATGTGAAACTGGCTCAAATCATCCGCTAGGTAAGGCGATTTGTGAATATGCCGAAAAGATCGATATAATACCCGAAGAATTTAAAACCATTTCTGGTAAAGGTGTTAGCGCGATTATAAACGGTAAAGAAATTTTGGTTGGTAAACAGGAATTTCTTTTAGAAAACGGTACCGACTGTGATGAATTTATAAACGATTTAACACGCTTTGCAAGTGAAGGTAAATCGGTTGCTTTGGTTGCTGTTGGGGGTAAATGTGTCGGTTTATTTGCGATTTCAGATACGCTTAAAGAAAACGCGGTTAATACTGTTAAAAAACTTAAAAAGCAGGGCATTAAAACTGTTATGCTGTCGGGTGATAACCGCTTAGCGGCTGATTATATTGCTAAAAAGCTTCAAATTGACGAAGTTTATGCCGAGGTTTTACCTGATGGCAAAGCCGAAATTATAAAAGAAATAAAAGAAAAATACGGCGTGGTTATGATGGTTGGTGACGGTATAAACGATGCGGTTGCCTTGACTGAGGCGGACGTTGGCTGTGCTATCGGAAGTGGTAGCGATATCGCTATCGAATCAGCTGATATCGTATTAATGAAATCAGATATTTATGATGTTTATAAAGCAATAAACTTAAGCCGTTTGACTATTCGCAATATTAAGCAAAACCTATTTTGGGCGTTTTGCTATAATACGGTTTGTATACCTGTTGCGGCTGGGCTTTTATATGCTTTCGGCGGTCCGCTTTTGAGCCCAATGATTGGTGGGCTTGCAATGTCGTTTAGTTCGGTATTTGTTGTAGGTAACGCTTTGCGTTTGAGAGGTAAAAAATTATGAGTGAATGTTGTAAAAAAACAAAGCATCGTAGTGATGCGGAATATAAAGCACTTATTAATCGCCTTAACCGAATTGAAGGTCAGGTGCGCGGTGTTAAAAACATGCTGGAAAACGATGCGTACTGTGTTGATATTTTAACTCAAGTGAGTGCAATAAATGCCGCGCTTAATGCATTTAATAAAGAACTTTTGGCAAATCATATCCATTCTTGTGTGGTTAATGATATAAAAAACGGTAGGGAAGATACAGTAGATGAACTGTGTGACACCCTGCAAAAACTTATGAAATGAGGAAAAATTATGAAATTTCAAATTAAAGTACCCGATATGCATTGTGAACACTGTGTTGCAAGAATTGACAACGCGTTAAATGAGGTTGCAATTAAACACGAAATCAGTTTAGAAGAAAAGCTTGTAACCATTGACGGTTGTGAGCATTGCCTTAAAACTGCAATGAACGAAATAGAAGATTTAGGTTTTACACCTGAAATAGTATAATAAAAAAGCACCCATACGGGTGCTTTTAATTTTATTAGCTATTATTTTGTGCCGAAAATACGGTCGCCTGCATCGCCAAGACCGGGAAGAATATAGCAATGGTCGTTAAGGCAATCATCAAGACCTGCACAGTAAACAGGCACGTCGGGGTGTGCTGTGGTAAATGCTTCAAGACCTTCGGGTGCGGCAATAATGCAAAGGAATTTAATGCGCTTGGGGTTGAATTCCTTAATGCGTGAAACAGCATCAATCGCACTGCCACCCGTTGCAAGCATAGGGTCAAGCACGAAAACGTCACGTTCGTCAAGGTCTGCAGGTAATTTGCAGTAATAATCAATCGGTTTGTGTGTTTCGGGGTCGCGGTACATACCAATATGACCAACCTTTGCGGCAGGAATAAGAGTTAAAAGACCGTCAACCATACCAAGACCTGCACGAAGAATGGGCACGAAAGCCATTTTTCTGCCTGCAAGCTTTTTAGTTGTTGCAGTCATTAAAGGGGTTTCGGTTTTAACCTCTTTAAGGGGTAAATCGCGGGTTGATTCATAGCACATAAGCATTGCAATTTCGTTTATAAGCTCGCGGAATTGCTTTGTGCCTGTGCGCTTATCGCGCAAAATTGAAAGCTTGTGCTGAATCAAGGGATGGTCCATTACAAAAACGTTATCTTTCATTTTAAATTCCTCACTTATTTATTTTCAATTTCTGCAATTTTATCAATTCTTGTTTGGTGGCGGCCACCTTCAAATTCGGTGTTCACAAATAAATCAACAAGTTCTAAAGCAGTACCTACGCCGATAACTCTACCGCCAAGGCAAAGCACGTTTGAATTATTGTGAAGGCGGGTGTATTTAGCCGAAAAATGTTCGCTTAAAGCAGCGGCTCTAATGCCTTTATGCTTGTTTGCCGCAAGTGACATACCAATGCCTGTGCCACATACTAAAATGCCAAGCTCACTTTCGCCGTTTTGTATACTTTCGCATACTTTTTTAGCAATATCGGGGTAGTCAACCGAAACGTTTTCATAAATACCAAAATCTTTAACAGTAAAGCCGTTTTCTTCTAAATGTTTTAAAATAGCGTTCTTGTGTTCAAAACCACCGTGGTCACAACCTAAAGCGATTATCATAATTTTTCGTTCTCCTTTTTCATTTTAAGTTCGCGTTCTGCTTGAGGCAAGCGTAAATAAAAGGGTAAAAGCTCATCAGGTGATATTGTTTCACCTTTTTGAAAACTTTCAAGCGCCGCATAGCCAACACCGACAGCGTTCTGAAATTCGCGTGAAGGGTGCGCTTTTTTAACCTTTTCAAAGGTGGAGGCGGCTTTATAAAATGCCTCTGCACCATCACCGACTATTATAACACATTTTTCCCCATTTTGCGATATGTTTTTAATTTCTTCTAAAAGTTCATCACACATTAGTGCACGGTCATCGCAAAGACGGGTAATTTTGCCGTTTTCAATATCAAAAATCGCATTATAAAACTGATTGCAACGCGCATCCATAACGGCGCAAACAATACAGTCGGTATCAATATAATTTTGTGCCATTGCCAAAAGTGTTGAAACACCTACACAGGGAAGTTTTTTTGCAGTGGCAAGACCCTTAACCGCGCTTATGCCGATACGTACCCCTGTAAAAGAGCCGGGACCGCTTGAAATTGCAAAACCTTCAATATCACAAAGCTTAGTTTTTGAAGCAGCAAGTAAATTTTCAATCATTGGCATAAGTGTTTGTGAATGTGTAAGTTTAACGTTTGCAAATGATTCGGCAATAAGCTTATCATTATCAAGTATAGCAACGCTTGCGGGTGTTGCCGAACACTCGACTGCTAAAATTTTCAAATTATTCACCCTTTTTTGTAATTATAATTTCACGTGTGTTATCATCAAGTTTGTTTATTGTAACATAAATGGTGGTGTCAGGCAAGGCGGATTCAATATTTTCGCTCCATTCAGCGGCAATAACACCACCCTCGTCAATATAATCGAAGAAGCCGGTGGAATATAGGTCTTCCCATCCACTTACTCGGTACATATCAAAATGATAAAGCGGAATTCTGCCACTTGGGTATTCGTTTATAAGTGCAAATGTGGGGGAGGTAACGGTATCGTATGAGCCAAGTCCTTTTGCAAGACCGCGTGTGAAACAGGTTTTACCCATTCCGAGCCCCCCACGGTAGGCAATAACACAACCTTCATTTATTTGACTGCCTAATTCTTCACCAATTTTTTCGGTATCTTCGGGGCTTTTTGATAAAAACTTTTGCATAAATAGGTCCTTTTAAGTATATTTTCAAAATATTATATCATATTTTTTCCATTTATGAAAGTGTTACTTGAATATTTAATGAAAATAAAATATAATAAATTAAGAAATTTATACGGAGGAACGAATTTTGCGTTTTTTATTTGCTAAATTTGCAGATTTTGTACGTGAATCGGATAAAATACTGTTGTCGCTTTTGTTTTTGGCGGCGGGGTATGGTTGTGTTGCGGTTTTTTCGGCGACGCATTATATGGAAAGTTTAAGACCTTTTATTGTACATACTGCTTGTCTTATTATTGGCTTTGGGGTGATTTTGATTGCCTCGCTTATAGAATATGACCGACTGTTAAAGCTTTGGCCTGTTTTTGCCTTTTTTGGCATTGTGCCGGTAATACTTACGTTTTTTATCGGTTATGCGCCTGCGGGCACTGACGATAAGGCATGGCTTAATTTGGGCTTTACTACTTTTCAACCGTCCGAACTTTTAAAAATTTGCTTTGTAATAACCTTTTCGGTGCATTTGGAAAGGGTAGGTAAAAACATTAATAAACTTAAATCACTTATACCGCTTTGTATACACGGTGCAATTCCGGTTGTGTTAATTCACTTTCAAGGTGACGACGGTACGGCACTTGTGTTTGCGGTAATGTTTGTTATGATGATGTGGTCGGCAGGGCTTTCTTGGAAATATTTTGCCACCGCGTTTATGGGGTTAGTGGTTTCATCGCCGATAATCTATTTCTTTATTATGAATGATAGTCACCGCGAACGACTTAAAAATATGTTCGATATTGATGGCGATATTAAAGGTGTTGGTTGGCAGCAATATCGCGGTAGACAAGCACTTGCAAACGGTGGCTTTTTTGGTCAGGGTTATCTTAATGGTGATTTAACTCAAATAGGTAAAAGCGGTGTGCCTGAGGGTCATAATGACTTTATTTTTGTAACTATTGGCGAGGAATTAGGTCTTTTGGGTTGTCTTGCGGTTATTATTTTGCTTTCGGCAATTTGTTTTAGATGCTTGCAAATAGCTAAACTTTCGGCAAAAAACGAGGGTAAATATATTTGTGTAGGTATATTTGCAATGCTTTTTGCACAGGTTGTAATTAATATTGGAATGTGTACGTCGGTTACTCCTGTTATCGGTATAACGCTTCCGTTCTTTAGCGCAGGTGGTACATCGCTTATATGTTTATATTCGGGTATGGCACTTGTCCATAACGTTTATATGAACCGAAATTCCCGTACACTGCATATTAAAACTTAAGTTTAATAATTTAAAACGGCAAAAGTGTTTTTTCACTTTTGCCGTTTTTCCATTTTATTATGGTATTCTAAGATTTGAGGTACGAAGAAAGTCGCATTTGAAGCTTTTATAAAAATGTCGGCTTGGGTATAAAGTATCGCCGTTTTCGAGAATAATATGCTCGCTGTTAAAGCGAGAGACGTGATTAGCGTTTACTACAAATGCTCGGCTAGTTTTTAAAAAACATTCTTTAGGCAAAACGTTATATACCCTTGCCATAGTTTTATTACAATAAACCTTTTGATTTTTTAGATGAAGCACACAATGTTTATTATCGGCTTCAAGATAGAGAATATCCTTTACGTTTATATAAATATTTTCAAAACCGTCGCTTATTAGTAGTGCTTCACATTGATATGACCTAAAAAAATCGTTTAAAATTTCATACAATATTTTTTCTTTAAGCGGTAGTTGTAAAAAGTTATATGCGTTAATTTTAAATGCTTCAACTGCAAGACGAGAATCATTTGCCGTGATTATTATAGACGAATTTTTGTTTTTATTGTAAAGATTTTTAGCCGCTAAAATACCATTTTTAGTTTCAAAAGAAATAAAGTATAAAATATATTCTCTTTTTGTTTTTAAAAATTCATTAATATCAGAAAATACATCAACTACTAAATCAAACTTTTTATTATTTGAAAAAATATAAATTAAATGCTTTAAATAAGCACTGTCGCAATAATTCTCATCAAAGACAGCTATCCTCATTTTTTATATCCTTAAAATATTTTTCAGTATTTCGTTCGAAATACTGATTTTTTATACTTTTTGATTATATATTAAATACCAAAAAATGTCAATAGTCAATTAAAAGATAGTTTTTTTTCACTTTACTCCCGAAAATCGACCTATTGCTCCTTTTTTCGACAAATTTTACGCCAACATCACTAAAATGTGTTTTAAATTTAAGCGATTGTAAAAATTTTCCATTTTTTTGATTACAAATGCTTAAAAAATTTATTTATACTTTTTAGGAGGATGGCAAATGCAAAATTATTTATTAAAGCCACTTGTAAGCAAGATTAAAGAAGGGGATATGTCGGTATTTTTAGGGGTTTTTGAAGAGTTTAAGCGGTTAATAACCTTTTACGGAAAAAAACTCAAATATGAAGATGCTGCGTCGGAATTGACGTTGTTTTTTATTGAACTTTTGTATAATATCGATCTTTCGAAGTTTCAAAGCGATAACGGCGAGGAACTTCAAAGATATATTGCGGTTTCGATTAAAAACAAATATATTGCGCTTTCGTTAGCCAAGGAAAAGGGTGTAAAATTTGAAAACCCCTTATTCGAGGAGCGCTGTGGAGTAACTCATAGGTTAGATGATAAAATGTGCGTATTTCAAGGTGTTTGTCGACTTAACGAAGCGCAACGGCTTGTATTTTATTATCATTTTATTTATGGCTTTAGCATTATAGAAATTGCCAACCGCCTTAATATTTCAAGACAGGCGGTGAATAAAACCAAAAATCAAGTATTAGCAATTTTGAGAAAGGAATTTATGCAAGATGAATGGATGTGATATAAAGTTATTTCGTGTAAGAAAAAGCTTTGACGACATACAAAGCCAAGCAGGTGCGTTTTTGATTTATGAAAATGCGGTAGAACTTGCGAAGAAAACAAAGCAAAACGTTTACAATCACAAAAAAGAATGTGTTTGGAATTACGAGGAGGAAACAAAAAATGGCGAAATATAATAATCCGGTTCTAAAAAAGGGCGGACATAAGGTGACTAGCCCATTTGGTATGCGTACCATTTGGGGTAAAAAACAAATGCATAACGGCATTGATTTAGTTGGTGAGGGTGCAACCCTTGATTACATAATCGCCTTTGCCGACGGCATGGTTAAAACATCTAAGTATTCGGTAACTGCTGGTGAATACGTTCAAATCGACCACGGTAACGGAAACTACACCCGTTATCTTCACATGAAAAAGGGAAGCCGTATCGTAAAAACAGGAGATAAGGTTTTAAAGGGACAAGTCCTTGGGTATATGGGTGCTACGGGTAACGTTACGGGCGCACATCTTCACTTTGATGTGAACATTGGCGGCCAATACGTTGACCCTGCACCTTATCTTGAAGGCGCAAAGGTATTTGAAACAGCGAAACCCAATGCAGTTAAAAAGTGGCAGTTAGCAGCCATTGAAGACGGATTTAAGTTCCCAAAATACGGTGCGGATGGCAAGTGGGGAAGCGAGTGCGAAAGCATTGCTAAAAAAGCCGTTTGTAAAAAGCGAGTTACATATAAGTATAAAAATCTTACAAAAATTGTGCAAAGCATAGTTGGTGTAGCAGTTGACGGTAAGTTTGGTAAGGATACAAAAAACGCCGTTATTAAATGGCAAAAGCTTGTAGGCCTTAAACCCGACGGTTGTGTTGGGCCAGAAAGCTGGAAGAAATTATTAGGAGTGAAATAAGATGAAAAAATTTGTTGAATGGCTTAAAAACCAAAAGAAAGCAATTAAGTGGTTAAAGGCGGCGGGTATACGCGCGGTTAAAACCTTTGCACAAACTGCGGCGTCCCTTATAACAGTTGGCGCGCTTTTAAGCGAAATTAATTGGATTATGGTGTTGTCGGCATCGATTGTAGCGTTTATTTATTCGGTTTTAACCTCACTTGCAGGCTTGCCGGAAATTAAATAACCGAATAATTTAAAATTAAAACCGCTTGTTGCAAATTTATTGCAATAAGCGGTTTTTGTTGGTATAATTTTAATATACCTTATAAGGAGTATAATGACTATGAGCGATATAATCAAAATAGATAATCTCTGCAAAAGCTTTTCCGACATAAAAGCCGTTTGTGATTTAAGCTTCAGCGTTAAAGAGGGCGAGTTATTCGCGTTTTTGGGTGTTAACGGTGCGGGTAAATCCACAACTATTAATATGATATGCGGACAACTTGCGAAGGACAGCGGAAATATTGAAATTGACGGTATAAGACTTGAAGAAAATTTAGAGTGTATTAAAAGTATGCTTGGTGTTGTATTTCAAAATTCTGTTTTGGATTCGGCACTTACGGTATATGATAATTTGCAAAGCCGCGCGGCGTTATACGGTATAACCGGTGAAGGATTCAAAAATAGATTATATGAGCTTGCAAAGCTTTTGGAATTTGAAAATATACTTAAACGGCCTGTTGGAAAGCTTTCGGGAGGTCAACGCAGGAGAATAGATATTGCTCGCGCGCTTATTAACAAACCGAGGATTTTAATTCTTGATGAGCCAACAACGGGTCTTGACCCACAAACAAGAAAAATTCTTTGGAACGTAATATCTAACTTACGAAAAAATGAAAATATGACGGTGTTTTTAACTACTCATTATATGGAAGAGGCGGCCGAGGCGGATTACGTTGTAATAATTGACGGGGGTAAAATATCTGCAGAAGGAACTACGCTTGAGCTTAAAAATAAGTATTCGGACGATTATATTACTCTTTACGGCGTGGATGAGGAGGAGGTTAAATTAATAGGTTCGGATTATGAGGCACTTCGTGATGCCTTTCGTTTGTCTATACCTAATACAAAAAAGGCAACCGAGCTTATAATTAAGCATCCCGATTTGTTTTTGGATTATGAAATAACCAAGGGTAAGATGGACGACGTGTTTTTAAGGGTTACCGGCAAAAAATTAGAGGACGGTGAAGCAAAATGAAAACATTATCAATTTTAATAAAGCGAAACGTTAAATTGTTTTTTAAAGATAAGGGTATGTTTTTAACCTCGCTTATAACTCCGCTTATATTACTTGTTTTATATGCTACCTTTTTGGGAAAGGTTTATCGTGATTCCTTTGTAATGAATTTGCCCGATAGGTTTAACCCTTCAGACGAACTTTTGAACGGTCTTGTAGGAGGCCAATTAATTTCGTCAATTCTTGCCGTTTCTTGCGTTACCGTAGCGTTTTGTTCAAATTTTCTTATGGTACAGGATAAAGCAAACGGTAGTATAAAGGATTTTCGCATTTCACCTATAAAAAGTTCGGTGTTGTCTTTAAGCTATTACGTTGCAACCTTGATATCGACCTTGCTGATTTGCTTTACCGCAACCGGAATTTGTCTTGGATATCTTGCGTTTGTTGGTTGGTATCTGTCGGTTTCTGACGTTTTATTATTAGTACTTGACGTTGTTTTACTTGTGCTATTTGGTACGGCATTGTCTTCGATAGTAAATTTTTTCCTTTCTTCTCAGGGTCAAATTTCAGCGGTGGGCACTATCGTAAGCTCGGGATACGGCTTTATATGTGGCGCATATATGCCGATTGCATCCTTCAGTGTTGTACTGCAAAGGGTTTTATCTTTTTTGCCCGGCACCTATGGCACTGCGCTTGTAAGGACACATGCTATGCAAGGTGCACTTATGCAAATGCAAAACGAGGGTATGGATAAGCAAACAATTGAGGTGCTTAAGGACACGCTTGACTGTAATTTGTATTTTTTTGAAAATAAGGTAAGCATAGGCGCTATGTACGGTATACTTGGCGGTTCGGTAGCGGTATTGATAATAATTTATATTTTAATAAATTCACTAAAAAAGAAAGCTTAATATAAATTTAAAGGACGTCGCGTTTTCGCGACGTCCTTTTAGGTGTTAAGCCTTAGCTAAAATTTTTCAATATGCTTTTTAAGCGCATTAAAGGATTTTTCACTAATTACGTGTTCAATACGGCAAGCGTCTTCTGTGGCGGTTGCTTCGTCAACACCTAAACGAATTAACAAATTAGAAAGTATGGTGTGTCGTTCAAAAAGTTTTTGTGAAACCTCTGTACCGATATCGGTAAGGGAGATAAAGCCCTCGGGTGAAACGGAAATATAACCGCCGTTTTTTAAAAGCCCTACGGCACGGCTTACACTGGGCTTTGAATATCCCAAATGTTCGCATATATCTATTGAACGCACGTTACCGCCTTTTTGTGACAAGACGAAAATCGTTTCTAAATACATTTCGCCCGATTCCTGTAAAGGCATTGTATCAATCCTTTCGGTGTTATTTTAATTATTCAAACCAATTATTTACGTAAGAAGCAATCGCAGGAACAAGTTTTTTAATTTCCTTACCGCTTGTATTAATGCAAAGGTGATAGCTTTCGCGGTGTCCCCATTTAGTATCGGTAAACATTTCGCGGTAGTTTGCGCGGCATTTATCAATGTCGCGGCACATAAATTTAATCTTGCGGTCGGTAAGATTTTCTTTTTCTTGATTTCTTGCCTTGCAACGTTCGATTTTAGATTCCATATCCGCATATACAAATAAATTAAGTGGATTATATTCTTTTAAGATAACATCTGCGGCACGACCGATAATAACACAGTCACCCTGCGCGGCAAGTTCACGAATTAAATTATGTTCGGCATTTGCAATTTGAAGGGACTGATTTATACCAAAGTTATAACTTGTAAAACCGCGGCCTATTGTAGAATTATAAAAAACCTTTACGTCACGTTCAGACATATTGGCAACATAATTTTTATCAAGCCCTTGTTTTTCGGCAACCATATCAATAATTTGTCTATCATAGCAGGGAATACCAAGTTCGTCGGCAAGACGTTTACCAAGCTCGCGTCCTCCGCTTGAAAATTCACGGCTTATAGTGATAATTCTAGGCATAACAAACCTCCGTTAATATATTACATAATGATTATAACATTTATATCAGAAAAATGCAATATTTTTGAAAATATGGCTTTTTGCGGAAAATTTTTCAATTTTATGTATATTTTGGCTTAAAATACCAAATATTTGTAATGTAACGCATTGCGTTTAAGGAGGTAATTTTAATGAAAAAGTTTTTAGCACTTTTAATGGCAGTAATTATGCTGTCGGGAATTTTCACAGGTTGTAAGAAGAAGGAAGCTAATGAAAAGGTGCTTCGTGTAGCGGCGCTATCGTCGGGGTATGAAGCAACAAAAGCAGGAATGTGGAAAGAGGTTTGTGATGCTTTTGAAAACCAAACGGGAATCAAGGTAGAGTTAACCCTTGAAAAGAATTTAGAGGACGTTATTTCGGCTTCAATGCAGGGCGGTGATTTTCCTGACGTTGTGCTTTTAGCGACGGGTAGAGAAGCGGGACTTACTGAACAGTTTATAAGAGATAAGAATTTAGTTGAGCTTACCGACGTACTTTCTATGACAGTACCCGGTGAAAACAAAAAGGTAAAGGATAAAATTGCAGGCGGCTTTACCGACAGTGTTGCAACTAACCCTTACGGTGACGGCAAGACATATTTAATGCCAATGTTTTATTCACCCTGCGGACTTTTCTATAACAAAGGTCTTTTTGAGCAAAAGGGTTGGGAAGTACCAAAAACTTGGGATGAAATGTGGGCTTTAGGCGATAAAGCCAAAAAAGAAGGTATCTACCTTTTCACATATCCAACAACAGGGTAT
>JAZQWD010000162.1:0-8250 GCA_045632165.1 Acutalibacteraceae bacterium
TGCAAAAACTCGTTATGACCGATTTTATTACCCTCAAAAAGAGGAATTAAAAGGTCGGGATAAAGGCCTGATTCTTTACGAAGATAGTTTTCATCGTTACGGAATGTGTAAGCCGCACGTTTAACCGCAATCGGCTCAACACGACGAAGGGTAATATGTTCAGCTATGGGAGAAACAAGTTCTACCTTTGCAAAACTGTTATCACCGCTTGCTTGAACACCTCCTGTTTTTGTAAAAGCAACCTGAAACTGGAAGCATTCATTTTTAAGGCAAGAGCCCTTAGTATATTCAATCTTATCTTCAATATTTTCGTCCAAAAAACATTTATCAAGTGATGAAATCAGTTTAAATTGCATAATAATTCTACCCCGTTTATCTTATAATATCTTCCATATATTTTATAATTTCGCCAAGTTCACTAGGTTTACTGTCTTCAAGCCAAAGCATTGAATAATCAGCAAACCAATCATTTATATATTCAGGTAAATCTATAACAGGTTTACAATTAGGCGCGATGTGCATAAGACAATTATTCATTATAATATAACCCTGTGTTGCAGCAATAAGATGGTTAAGCACGTCACGTTTACCCGAAAGATTTTCAAGTAATTCAATAAAGTCTTCACATAAAGCTATGGCTTCGATACAATCATTTTGCGTACCTTCATACCAAATTGGATTACGGTCGCGCATCCATTCGTAAAAACGAAACCAGGGTGCGGTCCAAAACGCTTTTTTAGCAACCTCTTTATACATCGGTATAATATTTTCATCTACACCGTAAAGGAATTTTGAAGCACGCTTTTCGTAATCTTCGTTAATTTCAGTAGAAATATTCCAAGAAGTTTCAGCGCCTAATAAAGTGCCGTAAAGACAACATTTAAATGATGCAGTATGACCACAGTCGCCCCAATTAGTATTAAGCATACCAATTGCACCGTTTTGAACAGCAGACTTATTCATTATAGTAATGTTAGGAACAGAAATATTAGCGTCTTCCATAAAGCGAAGCCAACCGGTATTTCCCGGGCAAACAATTTGCGGTAACCCAATTTCAGCAATTTTATCAATTCGCGAAACTTCAGGTTCAGCATCATATTGCCAGTTAAGCATTATTGTTCCATGAGGAATTTTTGTTAACATTTCAGGGTGCTTTAATGCAATATCACCCCACATCATAACAGTTTTACCGAGCGAAGTTACATGTTCACAAAGCTTACTTACAAAACCAATATAAAGCTCGGCGGGGTCTTTACCTTCGTTTCTACCCTTGCCTAAATCCCAAGTTTCATCACAACAAATATTGAAATATTTTGACCTAAAAAGTGGAACGTATTGGTCGATAAGTGAACAAATAAGTTCAAAACTGCGAGGGTCAGACGGATTAATGGTATGATGTTCCATTCTTTCGCGGAAGAAATGCTTTTGAGGTTCGTAATCAGCGAGTTCGCAAAGCTCTTTATATTCGGGCTTCATCATAAGCTCGTAAAGATGACCAAAACAAGAAAGTGACGGAATAAAATCAATAAAGTTTTCATAACAATATTCATCAATTTCAAGCATATCTTCAGCGGTTAAAATATCGTCGTAGGTATTACCGACGTTCGAAAATTCTAAAAATTCAAAGGGGTGTTCAACATAAAGCTGAAGTGAATTCATTTTTGTTAAAGCAATTTGGTCAACAATTTCCTTAACACCCTGTACCGACGGAACACGGCCGCGAGTTGCGTCGTGATAAAAGCCACGGTACCCAAGGTCTGGGCAATCTTCAATTTCAACAACAGGTAAAACGATACCGTTTGAATTGACAAGTTGAATTAAAGTTTGAATACCGTAAAATGCCCCGCAATCACTTCCTGCTTCAACCGTAATAAATTTTTCAGTTGTAGAAACGGTATATGCTTGCTTGACAATTTTTGAGTTGTATTTAATAACAATTCCATTTTTAGCACTATCAGTTAAAACAGCAAATTTATGAAATCTGCCTGTTGCATCACTAATAATACCGCGCAATTTAACAGCCGCCTTGTTAACACGATAATCAAAAGCTTTATCAACATAAATACCTGCGTTTAAAAGACTGAAAACGCCTTCTTTAACTACAAGTTTTTTAGGAGTAGGAAAAATTGAAACCATTCTAAATTCACCTTAAAAAATTATTCGTGTACCTTAACAACCTTACCTGTAACACGTGATTCTTCAGCAGCCAAAGCCATCAAATGGCTTTCTACCGAGCCCTCAAGAGCGGTTTCGGATTTAGCGCCCTCGGTAACTGCTTCATAAAGTGAAGTAAGAAGCATATAGTCACCGCCACCGTGACCGAAAGAGTTAAGCATTTTTTCTTTAACAATATCGGAAACCTTGATAGCTTCAACAGGTTTACCGAATACTTTAATTTTAATTTCATCGTCGGCATTAAATTCAATTTCACCTAAGGTACCGTGGAATGTACCAATACGAGCACCGCCGTGAGTAAAAGCAGTCATAGTAAGGCAAATAGAAACGCCGTTTTCAAACTTCATCATAACCTTTTGGTTATCAACAACGTCGTTATCGCAAGCGAATACACAACGGCCGTATTGATTTTCTTTATATGATGCACGAAGATTTTCTTCAGTATTGGGAACCTCGCGACAGCAAATGTTGAAGGGCCAGTTGTCGTTGGGGCAACCTGCTTCCTTCCAACGGGTGATGTAGCAGTTTTCAGCACTGTAGGGGCAGGTTTCGTTATATTTACACCCAAAGCAACGGTCAGCCGCATCTTCGGGCTGATTAGCACGGTTAAAGTAATCAAGACCGCCAACAGAATACACCTCGCTACATTTAGCGCCTGCATAA
This sequence comes from Acutalibacteraceae bacterium, assembly GCA_045632165.1. Classification (GTDB taxonomy): domain Bacteria; phylum Bacillota; class Clostridia; order Oscillospirales; family Acutalibacteraceae; genus UBA737. Next base: position 2,839 of record JAZQWD010000162.1, read on the forward strand.
TATTGCATTAAGTCAAGGTCGTGACAGCATTTAGCCATAATCATAGGTGAGGTTTCTTCGCTATTTCTCCAGTTACCGCGAACAAAACTGTGTGCTTGATGCCAATAAGCAACCTGTTCGATCCATTCAACGGTTAAAAGCTTACCAATAACACCGCTGTCTAAAAGTTCTTTAAGCTTTGTAAAAGCAGGTGCATAACGTAAAACATGACAAACCATAACGGTTTTACCTGTACGCTTTTGTGCTTCTAAAAGATCAAGAAGTTCTTGCTTGTCGGGTGAAATAGGTTTTTCAAGAAGGATATCATAACCCAAATCAAGCGCTTTAATTGCTTGACGAACGTGATCACGGTCTTGGGTAGCGATAACAAGAATATCACTGCGCTTTTCCTTCAAAAATTCGTTTTCATCGGTAAAGCAATTTTCGGGAGCTACACCCCAGCTTTTAGCGAAGCGTTCAAAACGTGAAGGAATAATATCACAAATTGAAACAATTTTATAACGCTTGTCAGCATCACGATTCATAGGGCCACCGTAAGCATAAGCACCACGTGAGCCACAACCTAAAATTGATACAGTTAATTGTTTTGACATAATAATCACCTTTATTTACAATCAATTTTTAAAATTTTTGTTTTTAATCCCTTGCACTGAGCTACAAGTTCAAAACTTTCTTGATCCTTCTTGGGGCGTACAGCAACACTGATTTTACCCATATACATTTGACGTGAAGGATTGGTTACATTTAAACCATCGGTATTATCAGAACCTGTGCCAACTATCACAGCGGGATTTGAAACCGAGAATGTAACGTATTCCGCCGCATCGGGAACAACTCTTCCCTCTTCATCAAGACACTCACAAGTAAAGAACGCAAGCTCAATACCGTCGTTCTTAAATTCATTTTCAAGGCGTAAATTGAGCGCAACGGGCTTGCCTGTTGTTTCGCGTTTATCTTCACAAACCGCCTTACCGTCTTTATAACCGATAACCTTTAATTCACCCGGTTCATAAATAACCTGCCATTCACCGCGTTCATAAAGAGGAATTTGCTTTCTACCGAGCGACTTGCCATTATGGAATAGTTCAAGCTCATCGCAATTAGTGTAAACGGTTACACGAATTTCTTCACCCTCAAGACCCGTAAAATTCCAATGCGGAACAATGTGAGCCATTGGTTCAGTTGACCAGTATGATTTATTTAGATAAAAGCTTCCCTTCTTTTGAAGGAACATATCTATAGCACCTGAGAAGGAACACAAGCCGGGCCAAACAGTTTCGCCCCTATGTTCTATAGCAGTCCACTGGAAGCCACCGAAAACAAACGGCTTTGATTTAATGATTTTCCAACTGTTTTCTCTGCCTTGGAACCAATTATTGACATCTTTATCATAATCTCTTATTCTACGGTTAGAAGTAGAATCAGCAAAGTTCCAATCTCGTGAAGTACCAGTTGCCGCAAATTCAGAAGAGAATATCGGCTTATCGGGATACATTTCGTGAACCTTATCATAAAGCCAGGTATTATAGTTAATACCAACAAGTTCGCAATCATCGTAAATCTTGCATTTATCAGGGTCGTTTGAAACCGCCGCAATAACGGGACGTGTTTTATCAAACTTACGTATATGCGCCATAATTGCCTTATGAACACGTTTACCAACGTCGGTACAATGGTGCGGTTCTTCGTTACTCGTTGACCAAAAAATAACACTTGGACGGTTACGGTCGCGTTTTAGTAATGATTCAAGCTGTTTCTTGCCCTCTTCAGTGCTTTCAAACCATCTTGCCTCATTCATAACCAAGAAGCCCAGTTCATCAAAAGCATCCATATAAGCAGTGGTGTATTGGTAGTGGCTTGTACGGTAACCGTTTGCACCCATTTCTTTCATAAGCTTAACCTTATACTTACAAATGTTAGCGGGTACTGCAAGACCTGTAAGACCGAAATCCTGATGGCCGCAAAGACCGTTAATAAAGGTCGGTTTACCGTTTAAAAGAACGCCTCTGTCTATCGTAAATTCAATCGTTCTAAAGCCGATACGGGTTTTATCGTTGTCAATAAGCTCGCCGTTCATATAAAGCTCGGTTTCAACGGAATATAAATTAGGGTTATCGCAATCCCACAAAAGCGGATTTTCAACAATAGCCGAATATTTTAAAACTGCATTGTCACGAAGCGAGACATCGCTCTCACCCTCAGCAACCGATACACAGTTACCATCTTTATCAATAAGCTTTGTAATGGCTTTAACGCTTACGTCATCATAAGATGTATTAAGTACCGTTGTTTCGTAATCAATTTGCCAATTATTGCCATCAAGCTTTTTATAAGGTGCATACACACCGTATAAATCAATAGCAACGGGCTCGGTAATTGTCAAATAAACGTCACGGTAAATACCACCGCCTTGATACCACCAACCCTCAAACCAAGTTGGGTCAACGAATACGGCAATTACGTTATCTTTATCAAAATAAGCAACGTCACTAATATCAACCTCAAAAGAGTTGTATGTAGAATAGTTATGCGCCATAAGGCAACCGTTAACGTAAATAATTGAATTACCTGTGATACCGTCAAAACGAAGGGTTATACGTTTGCCCTCGCTACCTTCGGGTAACTTAACGTAACGGCGATACCACGCCTTATCATAATGCAAATAACCTAGTGTACAATTTTCATTTTTATCTAAATCCTGCTGTACCACATAATCGTGCGGCAAAGTAACAAACTTCCAACCGTCATCGGTCATTTCACCCGGAGAATGAAACGGGTCTACACCATCAAAATATTTGTAAGCGGCAGGACCTTGAAGTTTGCGTTCAAGCTTACTTTGCATATAAACAGGACCTTTATCGGGAATTGGCTTTATCGGAATATCACCTTTATGAAAACGCCAACCGTCATTTAGTAAAATTACATTACGCATAAAAATCACTTCTCCAAATTCATCTTAACAAGCTTGTTAAGCTCCATACGGAAGTTGTAAAGTTCTTCATTTGTCGGACATACGCCAAAGTCAACCTCACCGAAATAAGATTTAACAAAGGCCTTTGTTTTATCCTTGCCAATCATATCTTCCAACGTACGAAGTGCACGGTTATCTAAAAAAGCTTCGTTAAGCACCTTCATACGAAGTGAAAAATCGGCCGTACCGTTAGGATTTGGGTAAACCATAAAAGAAGTACCCGCTGCAGGATACGTACCCGCAGGGTTTTGTACGGGATTAAATAGCTTGCTGCTTTGAGGACCGTAGTAACAGTTATAACCCCAATGTAGAAAACCTTTAGCACCCGTATAGTACATTTGAGTACCCATCATACGGCATCTTGCACCCGTTGTAGCAATTAAACGATTAGGTCTGCCGTTTCGAATTGCATAGCCAGTATAGTAAACCCAAAAGTTTTCACAATTTTTAACAAAATCAGGCATATAACACGACATAACGTCTACTATCGGTAATTTAACCGTACCGTCTTCAAAAAATTTATAACTCGAAAGCGCGTCACCGCACATACAACCTTCTATATCGTCTTTTATAACGTTGTAAGCGTTGTGGTAATATTCAATATGCTTTGACGACGGCTCGTCTGATATATGGAATAAAATATTACTGCCAATGCCGTTATCCTTTGCAAACTGCTTAAATTCTTTTAGATACGCTTTTAAGAATATTGCGTATTCGGGAGCTAAAGAATCGGTATCCCAACCAAAGATACGTTTATATTCACCGTCAACCGTTGCCATAACCTTCGGTGCGTGTTGTGCTCCCCATTGTGTAAATAAGTGACAATGTTCAAAATGAGTAAAACCGCATTTTAAAGCTAAATCAACGTATCGCTTCATAAGTGAGAAGTCAAACGAATATGTATCACCATTTTTGGTAATACCTACAAGCTGAACCGTATCACGTTCCATACCGACAGGAGTATCAAGTGCGGGAGTAAAAGCAGGAAGATAAACCATATTCATACCCGTTTTAGCCGCTGCTTTCATAAAGCTTTCGGTTATTTCCCAATGTCTTTCAGAAAATACCGGAATGTTGTAGGTATCCGCCAAACAATCAAGGTAGAACCACGAAGTGTATAAAACCTCTTGCGGTTTAAGTGCTTTATTTAAAATTTCAAGTTCGAATACTTCCCTTGCGATTTCGCTATGATCGTTAGCGGAACAAAAAACAATTTCAATTTTATGCTTACCTGCGCTAGCGGTTATTCCATCTTCATTTACCGTAAACCAAAGCGATTGCCAAACACCGTTATAGGAAACTAAATTCACCGTTTCGTCATTTTCAAAATAATGCGGTTCCCAAAAGCCGCGATTATGTAATTCAGCATTAACGGTGCGTTTATAAAGAATATCGGGATATAGACCGGGAGTTTTACGGTCAAAATTATCATCCGCACCGGGATAAGCCGCTGATAAAACAGGGACGTAACCAACCTTATAATTTGAAATTAAGCTATCAGCCAAATCACTTTCAACACGCAAATAAAAAGGGGTTGATTTTATGTAGTCGTCAGGGTTTTTAAAAGCTACCTGAAAAGAAAACGGTTCGTTATTAAAACATGAACCATACTTTATTCTCTCACCTTGAACCTTATCAGGAAAGACCTTAGTAAGCGAGGAAATAACTTTTGTTTCTAACTGCATAAACAACACCTCGGAAAAAGTATATTTTCTTGTTAATTATACACAAATATTTTAGCATTATTGCGCCCGTTTGTCAACGAATTGATAATGCCAAACCTTGTTATTTAATTGGTTTTGTTGTATTTTCTATAATTTTATCAAATTATACTAATCGCGATATGAAATATATATCATCCAAAAGCTAAAAACTGACAAAATTAGACATAATTTTGTTATATCATAAAGCAAATTTATTAAAAATGTTTAAAAAACATAAAATGCTATAAAACGTTAATTTTGCTTATTTTTATGGTTTTTTTACATAAAAGTGCAGATACTAATTTGCGGTGAATTTTATGGTTATTTTACTTTCTGACCGTCGCAATAAATGTGAGAATGAAATAATAGAAATTTTACAAAAATATGATGCAAAATGTATTTCAGACAAATATATTATCGACGGAAAAAATGATTTTACAATTTTGTGTCTTTATAAAAAAAGTAACATACAAATAAATAAAGGTATTGTTGTTTTTCTTGATAACGGCTTAAGATTTGAAAAGCAAAAATTACCGTTAGGTTTTATTGGAATTTGCGAAGAAAACAATATATCAGCTTTGAATATCTTAAAAAAGAATAAACTTGAAACAGTTTGTTGCGGTATGGGCAGTAAAAACTCGATTACACTTTCAAGCATTGGTTCTGACAATCTTTTTACCTGCCTACAAAGGGGTTTACAAAGCTCTAACGGTGAATTAATCGAACAAGGTGAATTTA
>JAZQWD010000163.1:0-1842 GCA_045632165.1 Acutalibacteraceae bacterium
TAATAGGGGAAATGTCGCAAAGCGACAAAGGGGTAATGGCGAAGCCGTAACCTCGACTGCCCGTCACAATTCTACTATATTCGCGGACAGTCCGGGAGGCCTGTCCCTACAATGTGCCTCCAATTTAACCGAGCGATAAACTCCCAATTTTCCACGAGGTGAGCAAAACAAAAAAGCACCCCGAAGGGTGCTTTTCAAAACTATTCAAACTTCATCGGTCTTTCACGAGTGCGTTGCTCGTAAACGCGTTTTTTATGCTTATTAATAATATTGTAAGCCACAAGCAACGCTAAAATACAACCCACCCACGAAATAATATAAGAAACGTATAAACTGTTAAGCGAGTGGAATCTAGGCATTTTGAAAACCGTAAATATCCAAGTGATTCTCAACCCGCAAACGGATGATATTGAAATAAACAGCGTAGTAAGTGAGGCGCCCATACCGCGAACGGCGCCCGTAAAAACTTCCATAATACCGCAAAGGGCATAAGGTAGACCGATAAACAACATTCGGGTCATACCGGCTTGAATAGCAACTTCGTTGCCCGGTACGTAAAGTGAAAGTAAAGGTCTGGAAAAAACATTAATTATAATACCGCCCAAGGTGCCGACTGTTACAACGCAAAGCAGGTTGCGGCGAAGCACACGTGAAACACGCTTAAAGTCGCCTGCACCCATATTTTGCCCCGTAAAGTTGAGCGAGGTTTGATAAAATGCGTTCATTGCCACGTAAACAAATCCTTCAAGGCTTGCAGCAGCGGCGTTGCCTGATACAGCGGCACTACCAAATGAGTTAACCGACGCTTGAACAATCATATTTGAAATTGAAAAAACTGAACCGTTTAGACCGGCGGGCAAGCCAATTTTGGCAATCTTTTTAAGGATAGACCAATGAATTTTCATTTTCTTTAAGACAAGTTTACATTCATCCTTGCGGTTTAAAAGGGTGATAATCATAAGGGTTGCCGAAAGGGTTTGGGCGGTAACGGTAGCGGTGGCAACACCGTCAACGTCCATACCGAAAACTGTTACAAAAATAACGTTTAAGCAAAGATTTGTTGCACCCGCGGATATAAGATATTTCATTGGGGTTTTGGTGTCACCCGAAGCACGCATAATAGCTGCGCCAAATTCAAACAAAAAGTTTGGCAAAGCACCTAAAAAATAAATTTTAAGGTAAAGTGTAGAAAGTGGTAAAATATCGGCGGGGGTGTTCATTATTTTAAGCAGCGGTTTGCTGAAAATAAGCCCGATAACCGACATACAAAGCCCAAGTATTGCTGCCAAAGGTATAGCGGTATGTACAATTTTTTGGGTTAAATCTTTATTGCCGCTACCAATAGCGTTGGCGGTACAAACTGCAACACCTGCACCGCAGCCGATAAAAAGGTTGGTTATAAGGTTAACCAGTGAGCCGGTTGCACCAACGGCCCCTACGCATAAATCATCACAAAAGCGGCCTACAACCACAAGGTCGGCAGCGTTAAATAAAAGCTGCAAAATTGAACTTAGCATTATGGGTAAGGTATAGCGTATGATAGCGGGCAAAATGGGTCCGTCTGTCATATTGATTTTTTTAAGCGGTTTGTGTGCGGTGTTCAATTTCATAACCCCTTTCACTATGTTGCACTTGCAGTATAACACTTTGAAAAATAAATGCAAGTGTTTTTTGATAAATAACAAATAAATTGGGGGTTAACGCTCGGTTAAATTGGAGGCACATTGTAGGGACAGGCCTCCCGGACTGTCCGCGAATATAGTAGAATTGTGACGGGCAGTCGAGGTTACGGCTTCGCCATTACCCCTTTGTCGCTTTGCGACATTTCCCCTATTAGGGGAA
>JAZQWD010000164.1:0-2913 GCA_045632165.1 Acutalibacteraceae bacterium
ATGTTATAACGTTTATATTATTTTTCTTTAAATTTTCAATTACATTATTCATTGGTATCACCTCATAATAAAAGAATAACATATATGACATAAAATTACAATAAAAATAACGGAGAAGAAATTAATCTTCTCCGTTTAAAAATTTAATTTTTATTAGTTGCCGAACTTAGCAACGTTAAGTTTCACGCCGGGGCCCATGGTAGTTGCGAGAACGCAAGACTTAACATATTGACCCTTAGTAGCAGCAGGCTTAGCCTTGATGATTGCACCCATAAGAGCATCAAAGTTTTCCTGAATCTTTTCAGCACCAAAGGAAACCTTACCGATGGGGCAGTGAATGATGTTTGTTTTGTCAAGACGGTATTCAATTTTACCTGCTTTTGCTTCGGTAACTGCCTTAGCAACGTCAGGAGTAACAGTACCTGCCTTAGGAGTAGGCATTAAGCCACGGGGACCTAAAACCTTACCAAGACGACCAACAAGACCCATCATATCAGGTGTAGCGATAACTACGTCGAAATCGAGCCAGTTTTCGTTTTGGATCTTAGCGATCATTTCTTCTGCACCTACGAAGTCAGAACCTGCAGCAACAGCAGCGTCTGCCTTGTCGCCCTTAGCAATAACAAGGGTTCTAACCTTTTTACCTGTACCGTTGGGAAGAACTACAGCGCCGCGAACCTGTTGGTCAGCGTGACGTGAGTCAACACCCAAACGAACGTGAATTTCAACCGTTTCATCGAACTTTGCAGTAGCGGTCTTAACAACCAATTCTGCAGCTTCGTTTACATCGTAAAGCTTACCGGTTTCAATAAGCTTTGCGCTATCATTATACTTTTTACCGTGTTTCATTTTTTACCTCCAAGTGGTTAATCGGAATTTTCCTCCCACGAGAGAGAATTAATCAACAACCTCAATACCCATGCTGCGTGCTGTACCAGCGATCATGCTCATAGCAGATTCGATAGAAGCAGCGTTTAAGTCGGGCATTTTGGTTTCAGCGATTTTTTGTACTTGCTCTCTTGTGATTTTTGCAACCTTATTTTTGTTAGGTGTGCCAGATGCGCTTTCAATACCGCAAGCCTTCTTAATAAGAACAGCTGCAGGGGGAGTCTTTGTGATGAAGCTGAATGAACGGTCAGCATAAACTGTAATTACAACAGGAATGATAAGACCAACGTCATTCTTAGTTCTTTCGTTAAACTCCTTGGTGAAAGCCATGATGTTAACACCATGTTGACCGAGAGCAGGACCTACAGGGGGAGCTGGTGTTGCTTTACCTGCGGGGATTTGTAATTTAATGTAGCCAGTAATTTTTTGAGCCATTTTTATTTGCACCTCCATAATTCGTGGTAACAGTATCTTAATATCTGATACCTTGCGGGGCGGTCATATTCCGTCCCTCCCACCGTGACACGCTTCGTGTCGGGGTTTAATAAGCATTTCTGCGTATTAACTAATTAATTTTCAAGAGAAATTTGGTCAAGTTCTAATTCAACCGGTGTTTCTCTACCAAACATTGAAAGAACAACGCAAACACTGTTGTTTTCGGTATCAACCGTTTTAACTGTGCCGGTGTAACCTTCAAGCGGACCGCTAATGATCTTAACGAGATCGCCGTCCTTATAACCAACCTCAACGCTGTGCTTTTCTACGCCGAGTGCTGCAACCTCATCATCGGTAAGGGGAACTGGCTTAGAAGCCGGACCCACAAAACCTGTACAACCGCGAATGTTTCTTACAACATACCAGCTGTCGTCGGTTACAATCATTTTAATTAACACATAACCGGGGAAAATTTTACGTTCAACTTCGCGAACCTTTTCTTCCTTAATTTCGGTTACGGTTTCCATAGGGATTTTAATATCTTGTATTAAATCCTGCATTCCACGACTTTCAACCATTGTTGCTAAGTCGGTAGCTACCTTGTTTTCATATCCTGAATAGGTATGCACTACATACCATTTTGCTTCTTGTGTTTCAGACATGATTTACCTCCAAGGATTATTTAAGGTTCAAAATCCAGTTAAGAAGCTGACCTAAACCAAAGTCTACAAGCCAGATAAGTACGCCTACAACTGCGCACATAATCAAAACTATAATAGTGTTTCTAAGAACGTCTTTGAAGTTGGGCCAAACAATCTTTTTAACTTCACTCTTATAATCTCTGAAGAAAAGAACAACACGCTGTAAAATAGTCTTACCGCCGTTTGCCTTTGCTTCAATATAATCATCAACAAAAAGGTTTGTGATTGCGAATGCAGCAAATACGAACATTGCAACAACCATAATAATAGCAAACCAAGTGTAATGAACGCTTGAAACGGGCTTGATAGGACGAACGTCAACGAATCTTGTAGCTTCGAGAACGGTCATGCATACCAATGTGTAAATAGCAGTGAAAAGACTAACACCTGAAACAGTGTAACGAATTCCCTTTTTGTTAACAAACAAGCCAACACCGTTTAATACAGCAGCAAATGCGGTAAGAATGAAGGTGAATAAAATTTTAGCAGAGTATGCTAATTTTACGCTTTCACCTAAGAATTCAACCTTTGAGCCAAATGCCCACTGAGCAGCGATGTAAGAGCCAGCCAATTCACCTTTTGAGAAAACATCTACAAAAGGAAGGAAAAACATCACAAGCGCACCTAGACCGAAAACAACGGCGGCAATTTGAGAAATCTTATTAAATGCTTTCATTTTTGCCTCCTACTTTGTTTCCTTGTGAAGGGTGTGCTTTTTGCAGAACCTGCAGTACTTGTTCATTTCAAGTCTGTCGGGGTCGTTCTTCTTGTTTTTCATTGTGTTGTAGTTGCGTTGTTTGCACTCTGTGCAAGCAAGTGTAATTTTAACTCTCATAACGGCACCTCCCGCTTTACGGAAATATTTTTTGCTTTTACTCTTGTAAAAGTA
>JAZQWD010000165.1:0-7070 GCA_045632165.1 Acutalibacteraceae bacterium
AATCGGTTCATCTGGCTTTTCCGGCTCAACCGGCTTTTCCGGCTCAACAGGTACTTCGGGCTCAACCGGCTTTTCGGGCTCAACCGGCTTTTCGGGCTCGATAGGTTCTTGAGGTTCTATCGGCTTTTGGGGTGTTGAAGGTGTAACTGTTTCATCATCTTCGGGTTTTTGCTGATTGGTATCCATGTCATTCTTATCTGGTTCGCTGGGTTTAACCTTATCTATTGTAGGAATTGCAGGTTTAATTTCTTCTTCATTTTTAGGTGAAGTAGGCGTTTCAAGCTCAACAACAAGACCACCGTCTTCGGTTATTGTTTCTTTAACCTTTCCAATTTCATCAAGCTTATCTTTAAAGTCTTCAAAGTTTTCGATAACTTGACTTTCAGTATCTTTTACTTCGACTTTAGTTTTTTCACCCTTACCGCAAGCAGCAAGCGAAAGCGTAAACGAAGTTGCTAAAATGATTGCTAATATTTTTTTCATAATAAAAATCCCCTTTATAAGTGTTTTAGAACTAATTTCTTGTCCTTACACTAATAAAGGGGATTTAAAACTTTATTTGGTTTTATATTTTTTAAAAAAATTTTTTGTTATCCTACCGTCACGTTTCCACGATGACAGGTTTTTGATATTTCCTGCAAATTTGTACAACTACCAGTTAGCTTTATTGGAAGTTCGGTATTACTAAAGCAAGAAGCATAAGGACAGCACTCCATACATTCTTCACAGGTTTCATAGTGCAAATCTTTACACAGCCCACATGAATCATTACAGGGTATTTTACTTTCCTTCAAAACAGCATTAATTTCTACCGTACCGCTAAGTGAGGTGCAGCTTAAAAATGTGCCTGCTATTTGACTAACACTTGCGGGAATAACGGGAGCAGTCTTTAAAGAGGAACACAACTGAAATGTAGAAATCATTTCCTTTACGGTATTTGGAATGGCCGGCACATTTACAAGCTTTATACATTCACTAAAGGTAAAGCTCATCAATTCTAATTTAGATGGGAAATTAGTTACTGTTTCAAGTGAACTACAACCATTAAACGCATTACTGATATTAACATAACTATCTGGGATATATGGTGTTTCGGTCAAGGCAGTACATCCCATAAAAGTGCACACAAGCCAGGTTGCTTTGTTAGGCAATTGGGGTGATTCCTTTAACGACTTACAATAAGCAAAAGCCCATTCAATCTCGGTTATACTATTAGGGAGTTCGGGTGCGGTTTTCATATTGATACATTCGCTAAAGGTATATGCGATAGATTTAAGCGGTGCACCGTTAATTAACTCTTCAAACGGTTCGTAAACACTTTTAGTTTTATCCTTAACCTCAACACCCCAACCTTCTAAAGCATATTCGGTCCATGTTGGTTCATCCACACCTTCAAACATAGATTTACCAAGGTTATAACGATAAGAATAATCTGAAGTTTCGAAAATATCACCTTGTTGGGGTAAAATATTAACACATTGACCCGCAGTAAATACTTTTCCGTCAACCGTTGTATACTTTCCTCCATTTGGTACAATGTATTCAACATTTTCGATTATTGTATCATCTTCTACAGGCGTATTTACTTCACCGTCATTATTTTCACTGTTGAAATTTTCGTTATCATTTTGGATGTTCGCAATGTTTCCACCAAAAATATTATCCACATTATCAACGACGACATATCCACCACCAACCGCAATAGTAACAGCGGCAATACCTGCAATAATTTTGGTTGTAATAGGTATTGCGGCAATTTTTGCGCCAATGCCAACCGCAGTTGTTGTAGTAGCAGTTGCTGTAACGGTTGCCGCGGTTGCAGTTGTGGCTGTTGCAGTAATAGTAGCACCTGTTGCAGTTGCAACGCCCTCAGCAACAAGTTCGGCAGATGCGGTAGACAATCCACCTTCGAAAACACCATTGAAAATCCATTTGAAAAGCGGCAAGAACGGAATAGCGTGTAGCTTGATACCATTTTTCTTTTCATATTCTTCAACGCTTGCTTTTATGGCTTTTCTCGCATAATTTAATCGGCTTTTTACAGTACCTTCGGTTGTGCCTTGAATTTCAGCAATCTGTTTTACCGACATTTCATCAAAGTAATACATCATAACCGCTGAGCGTTGTTCTTCTGAAAGCTCATTTAAAATTGCAAGAATTGTCTTTTTAAAATCATCTTTATCCAACGCTTCATCAGGTATAAATTCGCTGTTTTCTTCCTTTAAGGTATCAAAAACCGTGTTACCGTCTTCATCTTCATCAACGATAACATCCTTTTTCTTTTTAAAGTAACGTGTGCATTGATGATATGTAATTTGCTTTGCCCAAGTTACAAAAGCAGCGGGTTCTTCCAATTTACCAATTGTGTTAATAATTTCAACAAAAGCTTCCTGCGTTACATCAAGCGCTAAATCTTCTTCCTTAACGGTTTTTAAAGCAAAGTAATATAAGTCATTATAAAACGCATTAAACAATTCATTCATTGCATCGTTATCACCTTGCTGCACTTTAGTAACTAAAGCGACAAGCTTTTCTTTTTCCATAGCCATTTTACTTCCCCTTAAAAAGCTTTAATGAAACATATTGTTGTGCATATTCATTTGTGTTTCGTGAGCGCGGCGCGAATCATCCATAAAATTATTATGCATACGTAAAAACGCGTCATTTGAACTATCGACATTGGCTGCGCAATTCTTTTTATCCTTTATAATTTTAACAAACAAGAGAATACATACTGCTATAATCAATATGCTTGCTAATGTAATAGCTATAATTATACCAATAAATAATAATCCTGTTACTCCACCAATCAATGCTAATATCGCCTTCATAAAAACACATACTCCTCTAATAATTTTATCAGTTTAACTATATCACAACAAAACCCTAATGTAAAGCAAAACCGCCATTTTATGACGGTTTTGCAATTTTGTTATTTTACGATGTACTTACAAATTTCAAACATTGAACCAACACCGGATGTAATAACAACATAAGCGGTGCCTCTACCCTGTGCCGAAACTGTGCCGTTACTTGAAACTGTTACAACCGAAGCATCGCTTGTATAACATTGGCCACCATTTTGCGCCCAAACCGATGCAGTAGGTGAATGTGCACCGCCAACCTTTAATTCCCTAGTGTTAAGATGGTTTGAATTAAAGTTTTCAATTTCATTCAAAAAGTCTACACCCTCAATTTCGGGAAGATTTGAAAGGTTTGCTTCGGGTGCTTTAGCATAAACATCATAGCGGTAAACTTCATACATTAAGTTACCCATTCCTGCAATAATAACGTAAGCACTACCTTCACCCACTGCTGTAACCTTACCTAATTTGGTAACAGTTACTACATTTTCATCACTTGTGTAAACCGAACCCATACCATTCTTAAGCCATACTGTAGCTGTTGGTGCGTGGGCATCATCAATATAAAGTTCAAAAGTGTTAAGCGGACTTTCTACAAAATTTTCGATTATTTCATCATAATCTAACTCTTTTGATACACTAGCGCCTGCGGTGCCCAATTTTTCGAGCACCTTGTCAATCATACCGCAACCAGTAAAGGTAAACATCAACATAATAACCAATAATCCTGCAACTAATTTTTTCATTTTAAATTTCTCCTTTTAAAAAATGTTTTTTCGCTTGGGTTTTGCCCCTTACGTTAATAAAGGGGAATCAAAAATTCAATCGGTTTTATTTTTTTGAAAAAATTTTTATATAATTTAAAAAGCAGATGAGTTTTTTCTCATCTGCTATAATTTTATCTGCAAGTTTGCTTATCAAAATTAGGGTTAAATGCGTAGAAGTTCTTTTGGTTTAATCTATCGGTGGTTAACCGCAATGCTTCACCGAAACGTTGATAATGAGTTATTTCGCGTTGACGAAGGAATTTTAGCGGTTCTAAAATATCTGGGTCGTCGATAAGGCGAATAAGGTTATCATAGGTTACCCTTGCCTTTTGCTCAGCCGCTAAGTCTTCGTGTAAATCGGCTAATACGTCGCCCTTTGATTGAATATACTCAGCACGCCAAGGCAAACCCGCCGCTGCTTGTGGATAAACTGACGCGGTATGGTCAACGAAATATTTATCAAATCCGCTTTGCTTAATTTCTTCGGGAGTTAAATCACGTGTTAGCTGATGAACCATAGCGCAAATCATTTCAAGGTGAGCAAGTTCTTCGGTTCCTATATCCGTTAATATACCCTTTACCTCGTTAAACGGTTGACCATAACGTTGTGTTAAATAGCGCATTGAAGCACCAAGTTCACCATCGGGACCTCCATATTGGCTTATTATGATTTGTGCATATTTAGGGTTACGATTTTTAATATTAACGGGAAACTGTAATTTCTTTTCATATTGCCACATAAATTATACCTCCTTATATTCCCAAGGCCATTTGCCGTCAAGCCACTGCCAACAACCGTTTGCCGTAACATCATTCGGTGTTACAATATAATCGCCAAACTGTGATTCGTATTCTTTTATAAGTTCCGTACGTTTAAAACGATAATCTTTTAAAAGTGTCATAGCTTTTTGACTTGTGGGATGGGTATCTAAAAACAAAACAAGCTCGTGAATGGCAAAATCAAGTGCGTGAATTTTATTTTTTAATTCGTGTTTATTATTCATTTATAATTACCCCCATAATAAAACGGCTTTGTAATATTTGGGAATAGTGAACCGTTTTGAAAAGCTTGCGCTTCATCAAAAACGTAATCAAGCGGTTGCATATTAACAAAAGCCATAGTTAAAACATCTTCGGTGTTTTGTGATTCAGGGGGATTGCAAGCATTGGTATCAAAACAAATTTGAGGCTTTGTATCTACGTTGGCATTATCACGCGCAACGTAATGTCTATAATCGTTAAAATCAAACATTTTTCTATCCAATTTTAATTCTCCTTTAAAATTTTTCGCTTGTCCCATAACAGTATATTAGTTTTTTGGATTATGGTTACTAAAAAGTACAAAATAATATTAAAAAAACACAAAAACACATATTGTAAATTCTTGACATTTAGTGTATAATAGCAGTAAATAGGCGAAATTTGGGAATTTTATTAAAAACCCCTAATTTCTAAATTTAAAAATCGTTTTTTGGCTTAAGGGAGGTGCCTATAAAATGTATGATTTAATTTTAGCCAAAGCAGGTGACGTTGTTAAAGACATACCTGATGCACAGGTTGTTATCATTGGCGTTGGTACTGTTTTCGCAGGTCTTGTTTGTATCGTGCTTTTATGCAAAATTATTGGTTTATTTTGCGGCAAAGCAAAAGCTAATGAAAAGACCGTAACCGCTGCCCCAGCACCACAAGTGCAAACCGCTGCTCAGCCGATTGAAAATCGCCAGCAAATTATTGCTGCAGTTGCTGCCGCAGTTGCTGAAGAATTGGGAACTGACGTTTCAGCAATAAGAATCTTATCGTTTAAAAAAATTTAAGAAAAAGGTGTATAATTTATGAAAAAATATAATGTTACCGTTAATGGTACCGCTTATGAAATTACTTTAGAAGTTGTTGACGCTGCTGACGTTAAGGCAGCTCCCGCAGCCGCTGCTGCTCCTGTTGCCGCTGCTCCCGCACCCGTTGCTGCTGCACCCGTTGCCGCTGCTCCTGCAGGTGGCGAAACTGTTAACAGTCCTATGCCCGGCACTATCCTTTCAATCAACGTATCTAACGGATCTGCTGTTAAGAAGGGTGACGTTTTGATGATTTTGGAAGCTATGAAAATGGAAAACGAAATTATGTCACCTTGTGACGGTACTATCGCCTCTGTTAACGTTAATGCAGGTGCATCTGTTGAAACCGGCGCTGTTCTCTGCGTTATCGCTTAATTTCCCCGTTTTTAAGGAGATTTTAAAATGTTAGACGCAATTATTGAATTTTTAAAACAAACCGGCTTTTATTTGCTTGGTGCCGGCTTTTTGACCGAAGGTTGGAAGTACGCAGTAATGATTACCATTTCACTTGTACTTTTATATCTTGGCATTAAAAAGCAGTTTGAACCTTTACTTCTAATTGGTATTGCTTTTGGTATGTTGCTTACCAACCTTCCCGGTGCAGGTCTTTACAAACAAGAACTTTGGAATGAATTTATGACCGAAGGCAGTGCAAACTACCATAATTACGGTTATATTCTTGCAAACGGCGGTCTTTTGGACTACCTATACATTGGTGTTAAAACCTGTATTTACCCCTGCCTTATCTTTATTGGTATAGGCGCTATGACCGACTTTGGTCCCCTTATTTCAAACCCCAAGTCACTTCTCTTAGGCGCTGCCGCACAGGTTGGTATTTTTGCAACCTTCGTTGGCGCAAAATATATGGGCTTTAACGGTTTGGAATCTGCTTCTATTGGTATTATCGGCGGTGCTGACGGCCCTACCGCAATTTTCGTTGCTTCAAAATTAGCGCCCCATATTTTAGGTGCAATAGCCGTTGCTGCATATAGCTATATGGCACTAGTTCCTGTAATTCAGCCCCCAATTATGAAGCTTCTTACCACCAAGAAGGAACGCGCTATTGTTATGAAGCCCCTTCGCGAAGTTTCAAAAACCGAAAAGATTTTATTCCCAATTATTATTACAATCTTTGTTGCATTACTTGTTCCCTCCGCTACTCCCCTTGTTGGTTGCCTAATGCTTGGTAACCTTTGGAAGGAATGTGGCGTTGCAGAACGTCTTTGCAAGACTGCACAAAACGAACTTATGAACATTGTTACTATTTTCCTTGGTATTTCGGTTGGTGCTACCGCTACTGCAGGCACATTCCTAAATACTGTAAGAAATACCGTAACTATTGGCGGTACCAAAATCAATATGCTTCGCCTTCCCACACTTGAAATTATTGTTTTAGGTGTCGTTGCTTTCGGCGTTGCGACCGCTTGTGGTGTTCTTTTCGCTAAATTTATGAACTTGTTCACCAAAAACAAGATTAATCCCCTTATTGGTTCTGCAGGTGTTTCAGCCGTTCCTATGGCTGCACGTGTTTCTCAAACTGTTGGCCAAAAGGCAAACCCCTCGAACTTCTTGCTTATGCATGCTATGGGCCCGAACGTTGCAGGTGT
>JAZQWD010000166.1:0-6389 GCA_045632165.1 Acutalibacteraceae bacterium
AGTGAATTTTTTGGTAATTATAGTGTATTTTTTGTTGACATATGCGACATATAGTGGTAAAATTATATAGATAATATTGCAGCTTTTCTTTTACATTGCAATTTGGCGAATGCTTTGTAAAATGAGTTGATATTTCGCGGGAGGGAAACACACGGCTCCTGTTAATTAAATTACCGTGTTTTATATAGGAGGTGCAAGTATATGCCATGGATTATTATGAGCGCCGTTGCACTTGTTTTAGCCGTTATCGGTTTTTTCACCGGCTCGGCTTACCGCCGCAAATCAGCAGAAGCTACTATCGGCTCGGCTGAGGATGAGGCAAAACGCATTTTAAACGACGCTATAAAAACCGCCGAATCTAAAAAGCGTGAAGCTTTATTAGAGGCAAAAGAAGAAGTTCACAATTTGCGTCAAGAAACTGAAAAAGACCTTCGCGAACGCAGAAGCGAAGTTCAACGTCAGGAACATCGCCTTCAACAAAAGGAAGAATCACTTGACAAGAAGATTGAAAACTTTGAAGCAAAAGAAGAAAAACTGGCACTGAGAGCCAAAGAAATCGAAGTTAGAATTGAAGAATGTGACCGCTTAAAGCAAAGTCAGATGGATTTGCTTGAAAAAATTTCGGGCTTTACCAAAGACCAAGCAAAAGCACACTTATTACAGCTTTTGGATGACGAACTCACTCACGAAAAAGCAGTTAAAATTCTTGATTTTGAGCAACAAACCAAAGACGATTGCGACCGCATTGCAAAGAACATTATCGGCCATGCTATTCAGCGTTGCGCCGCTGACCATTCTTCTGAAATGACTGTTTCTGTTGTTGCATTACCCAACGACGAAATGAAGGGTCGTATTATCGGTCGTGAAGGTCGTAATATCCGCGCGCTTGAAACCGCAACAGGTGTTGACCTTATTATTGACGATACACCCGAAGCAATCACACTTTCAAGCTTTGACCCCGTAAGACGCGAAATTGCGCGTGTTACCCTTGAAAAGTTAATTCTTGACGGTCGTATTCACCCCGCAAGAATTGAAGAATCAGTTCAAAAAGCAACAAATGAAGTTGAAGCCACCATTAAGCAAACCGGCGAACGTGCTATGATTGATGCAGGTGTGCCCAACCTTCATCCCGAAATTATTAAACTTCTCGGTAAACTTAAGTACCGCACAAGCTACGGTCAAAACGTGCTTAACCACTCACTTGAAGTTTGCTACCTTTCAGGCCTTTTAGCCGCTGAAATGGGCGCAGACGTAACCCTTGCAAAACGTGCCGGTCTTTTACACGATATCGGTAAAGCAATCGACCACGAACAAGAGGGCTCACATATTCAACTTGGTGTTGAAGTTGCTAAAAAATACCGCGAAAACGATACTGTTGTTAATGCTATCCACGCTCACCACGGTGAAGTTGAAGCCAAAACACTTATCGCTTGCATTGTTCAAGCGGCCGATGCTATTTCTGCTGCTCGTCCCGGTGCAAGACGCGAAAACATTGAAAGCTATATCAAACGTCTCGAAAAGTTGGAGGAAATCGCCAATTCCTTTAACGGTGTTGAGGGCTCGTTTGCTATTCAAGCAGGTCGTGAAATCCGCATAATCGTTAAACCCGAAGTTGTGACTGAAGACCAAATGGTTCTTATGTCACATCAAATTGCCGAAAGAATCGAAAACGAACTCGAATATCCCGGTCAAATTAAGGTTAACGTTATCCGTGAAAGCCGCGCTGTTGACTACGCTAAATAATAAAAAACCTTGCAAGAAAATTCTTGCAAGGTTTTTATTATTTTAATTTTATTTTAATAACCGAAAAATACATCATTACGATCCCTGCGCTAAAAAGTGCACCGCCAATTATATCTGTTATCCAATGTACACCCGAAAGGATACGACCGACAACCATAAATACAGTAAAAATAACGCTAATCAAAATAACAACATTTTTAACCGTTATATTTTTAATTCGTTTATTAAATTGCATTATTGCAGTTGGCATAACACATAAGGTTAACATTGTTGTAGACGATGGGTAGGATACTTCTAAAATTTCGTTAATTAAAACGGGGCGATAGTTTATAACCACTGTTTCAAAAAGCAAATAAACTGCAATTACAATGATATAAAAACCGCCAAGCGCTAATATATCAAAATCTACCTTTAAAATACTTTTGCATTTAATTAACTGCATAAACCCAAGTATACCAAAAGCAAAACAGACCGCAAACGGTACTAAACCTAACCAATCAGTAATGTTGTAAAGGGTGAAATTTACACCCGTAAGGTTATGCACAAACTGATTTATTGTTGCAAACCCCACCTCAGACTCAAGCGGCCCTATTTTATTAACATCAATAACACTTACCGCCACAGTCCATACAATAAATAACAATAAAAAAATGGTAGCGCCTATAAAATTCTTTTGCTTTGACATATAAAAAACCTTCCTTCAATGTGTTAACTACACTTTAAAGGAAGGTTTTTTGTTTTACAAGAAACTATCCGTCACACGCGTGACACTTTTAGTATCAATACTTTTATTATTAAGAAAGCAAACAATAATGTTGCGGCATAGGGTTGTAAGCTTAAAATAAATAGCAATAACAAAACAGCGGTTAAAATTACTGAAATAATATTTTTTACCTTAAATTTATTTTCAAGGGTTTGCAAAGCAAGGTTTAAAACGCCAAGCAAAATAAGCGCAATTATTAAAACAAAATACACTGTTTCTAAATAAGGTGAAACGGTTAACGCCAACAAATTTACCGATTTTACAGCCTCGCCGCGCTCGGCAAAAAACGGAATAAAAAATAACATCACCGTGCTTATGTCCAAAAGTCCGAAAACTAAGTCACAAAAACGATTTTGTTTTTTCTTGTTATCCTCTTTTGCAATATTTAAAAGTTCTTCACCGGATAAAAGCTCATCCACTGTTAAGTTAAAGTACTTGGCTATATTCTTAATGGTATCTATATTAGGGTATCCCCTACCTGATTCCCATTTTGAAACCGCGGTTCGTGAAACATAGAGAGCCGTGGCAAGTTCTTCTTGTGTAAGCCCTTTTTGCTTACGAAGCAGTTGTAATTTTTCATTAAATTCCATAATTATTGTTCTTTCAAAATACTACTTATTATTACTTGAAAATACGTCAGCAACTTCGCTGATGGTTATATATGCCGAGCTGTCAATATTGTGTACTAGCTCCTTCATTCTTACAATTTGATAACGGTTAACCACAAAGTAAAGCATTGCCTTTTCTTTATTTGAATAACCGCCCTTTGCCTCTAGCTTAGTAACTCCGCTACCGAATACCTCACACAGCTTACTGCAAACCTCGTCGGGATGCTCGGTAATTATAATAGCGCATTTTGCCCTGTCGACACCGTCAACAATAAAGTCAATTGTCTTAAGTGCGGCAGCGTAGGTAACAATTGAATAAAGGGGCAATATCCAGCTTTTTAAAACAAAACCGCAAACAATATATAATAGCACGTTATATATCATTACAAAAGTGCCAACGGTTACGCCAAGGCGTTTGGCAAAAATAACCGCCATAACCTCTATACCGTCCATTGCACCACCGTAGCGAATGGCAATACCGCTGCCTATACCTGAAATTACGCCACCAAACAAGGCGCAAAGCAATAAATCCGTACCGGCTAAGGGGGACGCAATGCTAACGTCTATCGGTAATACGTCGGTAATAAGCCAAGCACAAACCGAATAAACACAAACCGCATATATAGCAGATAAGGTAAATTTCCACCCTTGTTTTTTAAACCCAAATAAAAACAACGGTATATTAAGCACCAACAAAAAAATTGAAAGTGTTAAATATGAAGGGGTGATTTGGTCTAAAAGTATAGACGTGCCCGAAATACCGCTATCATATAGCTTTACGGGCATTAAAAAAACCGTAATACCAAAAGCGTTTATAATACCGGCGACAGTTAACATTAAAATATTAACTATTCGTGTTTTCCATTTTTTCATTATATTAACTCCAATAAATTATTTATTGCCACTGCGTTTAAGACAACAGACAACTTCGCAGTGGATCAAGACTTCAAAAAGTATAAAAATCGGCTAAAAACGAGGGTGGAAACTCCAAAAGTCAGCAAATCATGGGTTGAAATCATCATTTGTCCCTAATTTTAAGTGGTGTTTGGAAACATATCTAATGGTTATTGACTTGAAAGTTGTATCAACCTATTGAGCGCTAACAGAAACCACTTGCGATTTTTTTCTTCTAATATGCTTTCGTTATCATATGCCCAATGATTAAAATATCTCCATCGAGAATATATTGCAGACCCTAATAGAGAAATATCGTTTATTCGATTTATAATAACCTTTAATTCTTCGCTATCATGTACGGCTTTTCCATATAAGTCAGAAAATGAATTACCACAGTCCATTTTAAAGCCAAGTGCTTCACAGTCATCAGCCATAAAATGGTCAATTAATTCTACATAATCAATACTTTGGTTAGAAAATTTCTCGTACCATTTCATTGCAAAATCATAAACATCTTTGTCTGAAGGAATATATACGGATTTTGAAATCTTATACCAACTTTTTATGTATGAATCTTTCAATAAATCGTTGTTTTTATCTACTAAGCCAACAAACAACCTTGTAAGTCCGTCCCATTCTCTCAAGCTACCACTCGGGTATAATTCCCAGTTAATTTCTTCCAGAGAGTAATTGCTTTTGATAGAATTGTTTTTCATAGATGTTGTAGCCCAGTTGCTCGGATTATCAACACCACCTTGCGCAATCGGGAAAATATGATCTACCGTAGGTATCAAATCCCAGTATGCCATATGAGTTTTTGTCATCTTCCAATGAGAATCATAGGGAAATTCTTCGGGAAAATAGTATGTTATGACTTTCAATAATCCGGGATTAACAAGTCTTTTGCCTGTGTATCTATCAATAAATCCATCACGAAGAAACTGTTCCATTTTTTCTTTAAGCGTATATGAGCGCTTTTCAAGTTCTATATGCTTGTGTGGGTATTTGCTTTTGATTATCTCTCTTGCATCTTCGGTTCTATTTTCAAGGAGAAGGTTTGATATATTTTGGAGAATTTCGCATTTATCCATTTCTATCTCCTTTTGCTGTGGTGATGGATTTCACAAGCATACGGCGAATAACACCGCACTCTTGCAAAAGGTCTTTTGCGGTTTGATCGCTTATTGCATTTGAGCCAACAAGCATTTCAATCCAATATTCCGTTTCTCCACATTCTTTCAGGGCAATATGAAATTTATTTATAAAATCTGCTTTACTTGCAGCATAGTTTGCCTCGTGTATGTTAGCACCGATAGAAGTGGCACTTCTGACTATTTGGTTGACCAGCACACCTCTGCCTTTTCTAGTGTCTACCTCTTCGCAAACAGCAATGATGTGCAATGCAAACGCCTTTGCTCTTGTGCGTAATTCCGAATCTTTCATAGGTCTTCTCCTTCTAGGTGTTTGGTGAAGTTTTTGCTCCGCAAAAGTGAAGTTACTCACTTCGTTTGTAGTGAAGTTTTGCTCGCATCACTCGCAAAGTGAAGTTAAGTTCGCCATATACTACTATCCACTTGCGCCGCAAGCGGCGCAAACTTCACTGCCGATAGGCAACTTCACTTTCGTAAGAAAACTTCACTCGCCGTAGGCGAACTTAGTCGGCGAGCCGTCGTTTGAGACAAACGACAGATTCGACATGCTCTGTATGCGGGAACATATCGACAGGCTGAATTTTGCGAACACCGTAGTCGTTCTTTGCAAAATATTTCAAATCACGTGCCAATGTCTCTGGATTACAGGAAACGTAAACAACTCGTTCGGGCGCTAGAGTTACCACCGAATCCATAAATTTTTCGGTACTGCCGGCTCTCGGTGGGTCCATAATAACAACATCGACTTTTTCCCCCGCGCTCGCCATTTCCACCATAAAGTCACTCGCATCGGCAGTGTAAAATTCGATATTATTAATATCGTTGCGCTTTGCGTTAAATTTAGCGTCCTTTACCGCATCGGCATTTAATTCAACACCGATAACCTTTTTAGCATTTTTTGACGCTAAAATGCCAATAGTACCCGTACCGCAATAAGCATCGATTACGGTTTCGGTACCGATAAGCTCCATATATTCAAGCGCTTTGCCGTAAAGCTTTGTCGTCATTACAGGGTTTACCTGATAAAACGATTTTGGTGAAATTCTAAAAACAACATCAAAAATAGTGTCTTCAATATAGCCCTCGCCATAAAGGGTTATATTTTTTTCGCCCAAAACAAGACTTGTAAATTTATTATTTACGTTTTGAACGATTGTTGTGATTTCGGGGTGGCGCTGAAGTAGTGCATTAATAAATGAACGGCTTGACGGAAAAAGTGAACTGCCC
>JAZQWD010000167.1:0-27341 GCA_045632165.1 Acutalibacteraceae bacterium
CAGGCAAAATATTGGTGTGGGTTGCCACTTTGTTTTCCAGGGGAGCTCCCAACCCAGGAATTAAACCCAGGTCTCCCACTTTGTGGGCAGATGCTTTCCTGACTGAGCTATGCAGGACAGCATAAGTTGTTCACAAAGAACAGTACATAAAAAGTAAATATACCGCAAGTTATGCTAAATTCCATCCGCTTGCTAAATAGTAAAACGCTCGATTTTTCGGGCGTTTTTTGTATTTTATGGTTGAATATATTTATAAAATATGGTATTATAAATTGAATAGGTATGTGAGGAGATGCATTAATGTCCGATAAACGTGCAATAGGTGTTTTTGATTCGGGTTTGGGCGGTCTTACAGTAGTAAAAGAACTGTTCAAAACTTTACCGAGTGAAAGCATAATTTATTTTGGTGATACAGGCCGTGTGCCTTACGGTACTCGAAGTGTTGAAACTATTAAAAAATACGCAAGACAGGATGAACAGTTTTTACTAAGTCGTGACGTTAAATTAATTATCGCGGCTTGTGGTACAGTATCAAGCGTTGCGTCAGATACTGCTAACGATTTACCAGTACCGTTTTTTGAGGTGGTATCCCACGCTGCCAAGGCGGCGGTTGAGGCAACAAAAAATGGCAAAATCGCTGTTATTGGTACTAATGCAACGGTCAAGAGTCGACAACACGAAAAAGAAATATTATCACTTATGCCAACTGCAAAGGTTTTAAATCAAAGTTGTACCTTATTTGTACCTTTGGTTGAAGAGGGTTGGTATTCTGCTGATGATGTGGTTGTGCTTGAAACTGTTAGTCGATATTTAAAACCGGTTTTTGAATTTGGTGCGGATACTTTGATTTTAGGTTGTACCCACTACCCAATTTTAAGTGAAGCAATCACTAAGATTTTGGGTGATGAGGTTACACTTATTAATGCGGGCACTGTAATAGCGGATGCAGTTAAGGAATATCTTAATGCAAACGATATGCAAAATGATTGTGTGAATACAAATCACGGTTTTTACGTTAGTGATAAGCCCGATTCATTTGTAAAACAAGCGTCAGTTTTGCTTGGTCGTGAAATTGACGGTAATAACGTGCAAAAGGTTGATATAAACAATTTATGATTAAGAATGTAATTATTGATATTAAAACCGAACAATCGCTC
Source organism: Acutalibacteraceae bacterium (assembly GCA_045632165.1). Taxonomy (GTDB): domain Bacteria; phylum Bacillota; class Clostridia; order Oscillospirales; family Acutalibacteraceae; genus UBA737. The sequence continues at coordinate 1,158 of JAZQWD010000167.1, forward strand.
GACGGTCAAAGAGATACGGTTGAATTTTCGACCGACGGTCATTTAGGTATAAAAGATGGCAGTTATTTTTTAAGCTACGATGAAAGCGGTCTTTTGGATATAGAGGGCGAAATAAAAACAACACTTTACTTAAAACCTGATAATACGGTTGTTCTAAGTCGTAAGGGTTCGTATAATAGCCGAATGGTTATTGAAAAAGGTGTTAGAAACAACTGTTTTTATTCAACACCGGTTGGTAATTTAACCCTTGGTATTTTTGGTGAAAAGGTTGTATCAAATTTAAATGAAAATGGCGGCACTATTTCGATGACGTATCTTATTGATGCTGATGCGAAGCCCTTAAGCCGTAATATAGTTAATATTTTTGTTAGAGAGGTTAGTTAAATGTCTGTAGTAGTAACAAATGCAAAACAACAAATTAAAAACATTATTTTAAATTCCGCCCAGAAGGCAATGAACGACGGTGTTTTAGAAAATGCCGATCTTAACGATTTTAAAATTGAAGTACCAAAAGACCGCGCAAACGGTGACTATGCCGTTAATGCCGCTATGGTTTGGTCACGTCTTTTCAAAAAGGCACCTCGCCAAGTAGCTGAAATCTTAATGGCTAATGCTGATTTTGAAGGCACTTATATTGAAAAATATGAGATTGCAGGTCCGGGTTTTATCAATCTATATTTGTCACAAAAATATTATGCCGATATCGTTTTAGACGTTGAAACAAAGAAGGAAGCTTACGGTAGAAGCGAATTTGGAGAAGGCAAGCGCGTGTTGGTTGAATTTGTTTCTGCGAACCCCACAGGTCCTATGCATATCGGTAACGCGCGCGGCGGCGCTTTGGGTGACTGCCTTGCCGCTGTTATGGATGCTGCAGGTTATTATACCGAACGTGAATTTTATATTAACGATGCCGGTAACCAAATTAATAAATTTGCTTTGTCGCTTGATTTAAGATATTTACAGCTTTATAAAGATGGCATTGAAATGCCTGAAGACAGTTATCACGGTGAAGATATTGTTAATCACGCTAAAGCATTTGCCGAAATTCACGGTGACAGTTTTGTAGAAAAGGACGAAGCAGAGCGTAGAGCCGAGCTTGTTAAATTTGCATTACCTAAAAATATTAAAGGTCTTGAAGAAGATTTAGGTAAGTACCGCATTAAATACGACACTTGGTTTAAAGAAAGCACACTTCACCAAAACGGTGAAACAACCCGTATTATTGAACTTTTAAAACAAAGCGGCTACACCTATGAAAATGAAGATGCTCTTTGGTTTAAGGCAACTGAATTCGGCTGTGATAAGGACTTTGTTTTGGTCCGTGCTAACGGTGTGCCTACCTATGTTGTACCCGATATTGCATACCACTATAACAAACTTGTAACTCGTAATTTCGATAAAGCGATTGATATTTTAGGTGCAGACCATCACGGTTACGTACCGCGTCTTAAAGCTGCTTTAACCGCACTTGGTGTAGATGCTGACCGCCTTGATGTTGTACTTATGCAAATGGTTCGTCTTGTTCGTGATGGTGAAGTAATCAAAGCATCTAAGCGTTCGGGTAAGGCAATCACACTTGTAACCCTTTTAGATGAAGTTCCGATTGATGCGGCACGCTTCTTCTTTAATTTGCGCGAACCCAACAGTCATTTTGACTTTGACTTAGATTTAGCAGTTAACGAATCTAACTCAAACCCCGTTTATTACGTTCAGTATGCTTATGCACGTATTTGTAGTATTATTCGTAATTTAGAGGGTGAGGGAATTAAGAATAACCCCGCCTCATTGGACGAGCTTATGCTTTTGACTGCACCCGATGAACGCGAGCTTATTTTGCATATTGCTGCACTTACTGATGAAATTGTTTCTTCTGCAAAGGCGTACGACCCTGCAAAGATTACACACTACGTGCAAGAACTTGCAACAAAATTCCATAAGTTCTATGCTTCTTGCAGAGTTAAAGGTGATGACGAAAAGCTTACACAGGCACGTCTTTCACTTTGTGCGGCAACCGCAGTTACTATTAAAAACGTTTTAAATCTTATGAAAATTGATGCTCCTGAAAAAATGTAAGGTGATTAAAATGAAAAATAAAAGTTTAAATCTGACAATGCTTATGGACTTATACGAACTCACAATGGCAAACGGTATTTTTACAAGCGATATGCGTGATACCGTTACCTATTTCGATATGTTCTTCCGTCGTGTTCCCGATAAGGGCGGTTATGCAATTATGGCAGGTCTTGAACAGCTTATTGAATATATGAACGATTTGCATTTTGATGAAGATGATATTGAATATTTAAAATCACTTAATTTGTTCTGTGATGAATTTATTGATTATCTTCGCGACTTTAAGTTTGATTGTGACGTGTGGGCAGTACCTGAAGGTACTGAAATTTTCCCACATGAACCAATCGTTACTGTTAGAGGCAGCGCAATGCAAGCGTTAATGGTTGAAACAATGCTTTTGGTTACTATTAACCATCAGTCACTTATTGCTACAAAAGCAAACCGTATTGTTAGAGCGGCACAGGGAAGACCTGTTATGGAATTCGGCGCTCGCCGTGCACACGGAAGTGGCGCTTCTTATTACGGTGCGCGTGCGGCGGTTATCGGTGGCGCTACAGGTACCTCTTGCGTTTTGTCTGCTAAAGATTTTGAGGTTAAAGCATCGGGCACAATGGCTCATAGCTGGGTTCAGCTTTTTAAAGATGAATACACCGCATTTAAAACCTATGCTGAAAAATATCCCGATAGTTGCCTTTTACTTGTTGATACCTATAACGTTTTAAAATCGGGTATCCCTAATGCTATTAAGGTTTTCGACGAAGTGTTAAAGCCGCTTGGTAAACGCCCTGTTGGTATCCGTATTGATAGTGGTGATATTACCTATCTTTCCAAAAAAGCACGTAAAATGCTTGATGATGCAGGTTATCCCGACTGTAAAATTTGCGTTTCTAACTCTTTGGATGAACACTTAATTCGTGATATGATTGCTCAGGGTGCCAAGGTTGATAGCTACGGTGTGGGTGAACGCCTTATTACTGCATCAAGCGAAGCGGTATTTGGTGGTGTTTATAAGCTTTCGGCGGTTGAAAAGAACGGTGAGGTAATTCCTAAGATTAAAATTAGTGAAAACACCGCTAAAATCACTTTACCCGGTATTAAAATTCCGTGGCGTCTTTACGATAAGGAAACAGGCAAGGCGATTGCTGACGTTATAACCCTTAACCATGAAAAGATTGATGATACCGAACCCTACGAAATTTTTGACCCTGTACATACTTGGAAGCGCAAGGTTGTTACCAACTATGTGGCTAAAAAGTTACAGGTAAAGGTTTTTGAAAAGGGTAAATTAGTGTATGAAAGTCCTGCTGTATCAAAAATTGCCGAATACTGTAAAGAACAGGTTGACTCGATGTGGGAAGAAGTTAAGCGTTTTGAAAACCCGCATACCTATTATGTTGACCTTTCAGAAGATTTGTGGAACTTAAGAAACGACCTTTTAAGAACATTAATCAAACATTAAGGTGAAAATATGAAAAAAATATTTGCTATTTTACTTACATTTGCGCTTTTGGTTTCTTTCGCGGGTTGTGGCGGTAGAACTAAGAAGAATAATGACGACGTCGATTTGCAGTATTATGCTAAAATCGGTCAAATACCTGAAGTGGAGTATAAACTTTCGGCTAAATGTGATAAGGTTGAGAAAGAACTTTCAAATAAGTATGAAGAATATTTAGCAAACGACCCTGAAAATAGTGCCGATCACGATCATGACCATTATGCCGAGGACATATATTTTGAAGTAGAAGATAAGGGCGATTATGTTTTTATTAATGGTGGCAGCCGTTTTTATTTCTACCAAAAAAGTGAAAAGAAGAACGGTATTTCTTGTATTGTGACCTTTGGTGATGCTTTTGGTTTTAAGATGGGTACATTTATCTATGATGTTAAAAAAGCTATGCCCAGCATTGAGTTTAAAGAAGAAAACGTTACCGAAGGTATGCTTTTCTTTGATGAATACTTGTCTGATGGTACTGTTTTGTCGGCAGAGTTTGATGGCGTTACCATTATGTTCGTATTCTTAGACGGTGAGCTTTACAGCACCGCAATGTATAAAACTGCTTCCTGGAAATAAGGAGAAAAAATGTCTGTTAGTATAAATGAAAATACACAAAGAATGCTTGTGTTGCCTTTAAGAGGGCTTGTTGCTTTTCCTAAAACAACATTAAGCTTTGACGTTGGTCGCAAAAAATCGATTAACGCACTTAAGCTTTCAATGGAAAAGAATCAGCTTATCTACTTGGTAACACAAAAGAATTTTTACGTTGACGAACCTGATAACAGTGATTTGTATGAAATCGGTTGTGTGGTTCGTATTAAACAAATTTTAAAGGTTTCGGACGATTTGACCAAGGTGTTGGTTGAAGGTCTTTATCGCGCAAAGCACACCGCTTTTACAAGCCATAAGGATTTTTTCTCGGCTTCGGTTTTTGAGGTAGAGGACAAGCCGATTTTAAATCGTCCAATTTATATTGAAACACTTTTACGTAAGGTAAGAAATGAATTTATAAAATACGTTATGTCGGGTCCAAGCGTTACACCTGACGTGCCTGTTATTGTTGAAAACAGTGATGATTTAGGTTTTGTTTGTGATGCTATTGCCTCAGGTATTAACGCACCATTTGATGATAAGCAATACGTTTTAGAACAAACCTCGGTTATTAACCGCGCTAAAATTCTTATTGAAATGCTTCAAAAAGAACGCGAGATTAACGAAATTGACAAAAAAATTAACGCTAAAACTCGCGCCGCTATTGATGAAAATCAAAAGGAATATTATTTGCGTGAGCAAATTAAAGCAATTAATTCCGAGCTTTACGGCTTCGATGAAGCAGATGAAATTGACAGTTATCATACTAAAATTGATTCGCTTTGTGCCGATGATCACGTTAAAGAAAAACTTCATAACCACGTTTTAAAACTTTCTAAAATGCCGTCGGGTTCTCACGAGGGTACTGTTGAACGCGGTTATTTAGATACCTGTATCGAGCTTCCTTGGAACGCCGTAACAACCGTTAATACCGATATTAAACGCGCTGCTAAAATTTTAGACCGCGATATTTACGGTATGCAAAAGGTTAAAGACCGTATTTTAGAACTTTTGTCGGTTTATACATTGGCACCCGATTTAAAGGGACAAATTATTTGCCTTATAGGTCCACCCGGTGTTGGTAAAACCTCAATCGCAAGAACAGTTGCCGAATGTATGGGTAGAAAGTTTGCAAGAATTTCTCTCGGTGGTGTACGTGACGAAGCTGAAATTAGAGGTCACCGTAAAACCTACGTTGGCGCTATGCCCGGTAAAATTATTAATGCTATTAAACAGTCAGGCAGCGGTAACCCGCTTATTTTGCTTGACGAGGTTGATAAATTAGGTAACGATTATAAGGGCGACCCTGCATCTGCACTTCTTGAAGTATTAGATGCTGAGCAAAATAGCACCTTTGTTGACCATTTTATCGAAATTCCTTACGATTTAAGTCGTGCGGTATTTATTGCTACCGCTAACTCGGCTGATACAATTCCCGCGCCGCTTTTAGACCGTATGGAGGTTATCGATATTTCAAGCTATACACGTGAAGAAAAAATGCAAATTGCTAAAAAGCATTTAATTCCTAAACAAATTGCTCGCCACGGTTTAGATAAAAAGCAAATTAAATTTACTGATGGCGCAGTTTATTCGCTTATCGATTTTTATACTCGCGAAGCGGGTGTTCGTAAGCTTGAACGTTCGGTTGCATCACTTTGCCGTAAGAGTGCAAAGCTTATTGCAGAAGGTGTAGAAACTAGGGTTAATATTAAGGAAGCCGACGTTGAAAAAATGCTCGGCAAAAAGAAATACCGCCCCGACGTTATTTTAGAAAATGACGAGGTAGGTATCATTAACGGCTTAGCTTGGACTGCTGTTGGCGGCGAAATTATGCAGATGGAAGTATCTATAATGGACGGCGCAGGTAAGATTGAACTTACAGGTTCACTTGGTGACGTTATGAAAGAATCAGCAAGAACAGCGGTAAGCTACGTTCGTGCTAATGCCGAAAAATTTGGCATTGATCCTAGCTTCTATAAGGATAAGGATATTCATATACACGCTACCGAAGCGGCAGTACCTAAGGACGGCCCGTCAGCAGGTGTTACTATGGTTACTGCACTCGTTTCAGCACTTACTGACCGTAAAATCAAGCGAGACGTTGCTATGACCGGTGAGGTAACACTCCGCGGTCGCGTGACTGCTATCGGGGGTCTTCGTGAAAAGGCAATGGCGGCTTATCGCGGCGGGGTAAATACCGTTTATATTCCTAAAGATAACGTTCCCGATTTAGACGAAATCGACCCCGTTGTTTTAGAAAATATTAAGTTTGTTCCCGTAACTAATGCGGCGCAAATTATTGATTGCGTGCTTGAAAAAGTAAACACAGATAAAACGGCTGAAATGGCTTATTATACTGAGGTAAAACAGGGTAGTAACCGCGTAAGCCAATAACGGAGAGTATTATGAATTATAATAACGCACAGTTTGAAAAAGCGTTTGGGCGCTTTGAACAGCTTGAAGAATCTACCTTGCCTGAATTTTGCTTTTGCGGCAGAAGTAACGTTGGCAAATCTTCCCTTATAAATAAGGTTTTGGGAAGAAAAGCTATTGCAAGAGTCAGCTCAAAGCCGGGTAAAACCATTACAATTAACTTCTATAAGGTGGATAATATCCGCCTTGTGGACTTGCCGGGTTACGGTTATGCAAAGGTTAACGATGCTGAAAAGCTTCGCTGGAGCGAATTGATGGAAGGTTATTTTAAATCTAACCGTAATATAAAAATGGTGTTTTCACTTATTGATATGCGCCACCCTGCGACTGATTTTGACCTTTGGATGCTTGACTTTTTAGCACAAATCGGTTTACCTTATACCGTAATTTTAACAAAATCGGATAAGCTTAATAAAACCGAAACTCAAAATCGTTTAACCCTTATTAATGAAGAACTTGGCGATTTTGCGGATGATTGCGAAATTATCCCATTCACCGTTAATAACTTTGAGGGTGCGGAAAAGATTAGAAAGATTATTGAAGACTTGTGTGAATAATTTTTAGAGTTGGTGAAAAGCAAATGTTTGATACAATACAGGAAATTGCTGAAAACAAATTTTTAAGCAATTTAATTACGCTAGCTAATAGCCATCGTTTGTATGGGGCTTATATTAAATACACTAAAGCAAAAAACCCTTTGTATAACGGGATGTATTTTGTTGTTTCTCTTTCAGCAAAAAATGTTACGGATAAAAGTAACAATATTGAAGAATTATATCGTAAACAGCTTTCATCAAATACTTTTAATATGAACCTTCATATAACCAAAATATCTAATCAAAGCCCTTTCAACGTTTATATGGACGTTTCAAATTATTGTTTACATGCATCTTCATTGCGTGGTATTTTGAATTATTTTGGCTATGAAAAGAATTTTGAGTATATATCTATCGGTACTGTAACGTTACTCGAAATGTTTTATCTTAATTCGATTGATAGCAATTTAAAGCTTAATGTTCGTGATAAATATTTTCGTGTAGGACAAGAATTTCTAAAAGAAATGGGCGAAATTGAAATTGCATATAAGGGGCAAAATCCTGATAAAGCAAGGGTGCATATGGCACCCGAAAAGTTAGATAAAAGATGTCCTAATATGGTTTCAATGGAAGAACTTTTATATCGAACTTTGAGTGTTGAAAAAATTACCGTTACCCTTAAAATGCTCCCCAAGATAAAAGAAGAACTTAATAAACGCCCAGAAATACTTTATTTTCAATCAAAACCGTGTGTTTCAAAGTTAAAATTGCCGAACGATGAAGGATTTGGTTCAAAAGAAGGTAATACTTTTGATGGCGTTGAGATGCTTTATGATGCATTTTACTCAAAAGATATTGATTTAATTTATCTTCGTACAAAATATCCTGAAATATTTAGATATTCAATGGCTGGGATTAAATCTAAATCAAAGACAAATGACGTTTGCTATGTTGGTATAAGTATTGCTGATATAAAACGTGTATTTGATAAAGCTTATGAAAGAGGTCTTCCAATTTGCTTGGACATTGATCGCCTTTATTATAGCTGTGACCCTAATTCTTATCCCGAAAAGAATATTGCGGGCTATGCTGTTGCAATTCCAAACGATGAAAAATGTATTCACGATATGGATGAGTTGTTGACTTCAATAGCTGTTTTAGAACCCAAAGTTAGAATTTTATCAAAGTCTGATATGGAAAGATATTCTTACTTTAGAGGGTAGTAAGGGGGATTATATTTAATATGCAAGACTATGAAAATAAATTAAGGTATTTTGTTATTGGTGAAGATAAACCAATTAACAATAAAAAAATCCAAAAATGTAGGGACTTTGGTATTATTGAGACCGAGTATTTACCTAATAACGAAATTCCAAAAAGTGTCGAGAGTAATATCACTAATAACGAAGTTCCAAAAAAGCCCAAAACGCCTCAAACAATTAACGGTCATACTTATTTGGGTGGTATATTTGATTCTATGAAGGCTAGTGGAATTACCATTGTCACAAGTGACGATATAAGAAAATAATTGAAAGTGTTGACTTTTGGTAAAATAGTGATATAATTATAATGTATATAATAAATGCCTTGATGAAGAAAAGTAACTTTTTTGATTTTTTTAGAGAGCCGCTGATGGTGGAAATGCGGTAAATAGAAAAAGCGAAGAACACTTCGGAGTAGCAAACTGAAAAGCTTTACGCTTAGTAGGGGCGCCGTTTAAGATGCGTTAAATCTTTCGAGTGACTCTTTTATAATAAAAGGGTAATTTAGGTGGCACCACGGATACTGCGTCTATTCGTCCTATTATGGATGGATGGACGCTATTTATTTTTTGGGAGTTGATTTGATTTGAAACACATTGATATTTTCGATATTTTCGAAAAAGCGGAATATTTAGACAAGGAAGTTACCGTTTGCGGTTGGGTTCGCACCTCGCGCGATTCTAAAAATATGGCTTTTATCGAGCTTAACGACGGTACAACTTTAAAGCATTTACAAATTGTTATTGATAAGGCGGTTATGACCGATATTACTGATTTTATGAAGCTTGGTACTTCGCTTAAGGTTGTCGGTACTGTTGTAAAATCAGCTGTTGCAGTTGATTCGGTTGAAATTAACGCAAAGGAAATCGTAGTTTTAGGCGATTGTCCTGCCGATTATCCGCTTCAGAAAAAGCGCCATACTTTGGAATACCTTCGTACAATGCCTCATCTTCGTGTAAGAACTAACACCTTTAACGCTGTTTTACGTGTAAGAAGCGTTGTTTCAGCCGCTGTGCACGAATTTTTCCAAGCGCGTCGCTTTACCTATATTCATACACCTTTAATTACCGCATCCGACTGTGAGGGCGCAGGCGAAATGTTTAAGGTTACTACTATCGGTTTTTCTAACGATTATAAGAGTGAAGAAGAATATAATGCGGATGATTTCTTTGGTCGTCGCGCTGCTTTATCGGTTTCGGGTCAGCTTGAAGGTGAAGTTGCTGCTATGGCATTAGGTAAAATTTATACCTTCGGTCCTTCTTTCCGTGCTGAAAAGAGTAACACCCAACGTCACGTTGCTGAATTCTGGCATGTTGAACCTGAGGTTGCTTTTGCCGAGCTCCCTGATATTATCGAAATCGCTGAAGAAATGATTAAATATATCATTAACGCCGTTTTAGAAAAATGCCCCAATGAACTTAAATTCTTTGATGCTCATTTTGAAAAGGGTCTTTTAGATAAGCTTAATTCGGTTGTAAACAACGATTTTGCTGTTATGACCTATACCGAAGCAATCGAAGTTCTTAAAAAGGCAGATAAGGAATTCCAATATCCCGTTGAATGGGGTTGCGATTTGCAAACCGAACACGAAAGATATATTTCCGAGGAAATTTGCAAGCGTCCCGTTTTCCTTACTAACTATCCCAAAGAAATTAAGTCATTCTATATGAAGCAAAACGATGACGGTAAAACCGTTGCCGCTACCGACTTATTAGTTCCCGGTGTTGGTGAAATTATTGGTTGTAGCGAACGTGAAGCTGATTTAGACAAATTGCTTGATGCTATGCAAAAACGCGGTATGTCTATTGAAGATTACGAGCATTATATTGCTCTTCGTCGCTTTGGTTCAGTACCTCACAGTGGTTTTGGTCTCGGTCTTGAACGCATTATTATGTATATCACAGGCGTTCAAAATATCCGTGATGTAATTCTTTACCCCAGAACTGTTGGAAATATTTATTAAAAGGTTGTTTTTATGTTGAAGTATACTTCAAAACTTAACGAATTTGATACCCAAAATGCAATAGCGCTTATTAAGGATACTTTCACGCGTGAACTTTGTAATTCTCTTGATTTATCTCGCGTTTCAGCGCCTCTTTTTGTTAAGCACGCAAGCGGTCTTAACGATGATTTAAACGGTGTTGAACGTCCCGTTTCCTTTGATATTTTGGAAACGGGTGAGATTGCTGAGGTTGTTCACAGTCTTGCAAAGTGGAAGCGTATGGCGCTTTTAAAATACGGTTTTCCACTTCATACCGGTCTTTATACTGATATGAATGCTATTCGCCGTGATGAAGAATGCGATGCTATTCACTCAATCTACGTTGATCAATGGGATTGGGAAAAAATTATCACTGCCGAAGACCGTAATGTTGAATATTTGAAGGCGACTGTTCGCAGTATTTATGGTGCGCTTATACGTACACTCGAAGTTGTTAAGGCAAAATATCCTGTCTTAAACCCCGAACTTCCTAACCAAATTGCTTTTGTTACCACTCAGGAACTTGAAGATAAATATCCTGACAAAACGGGTAAGGAAAGGGAATACGAGGCGGCAAAAGAATACGGTGCAGTATTTATAATGCAAATCGGTTGCCGCTTAAAGTCGGGCAAAAAGCACGACGGTAGAGCACCTGACTATGATGATTGGTCCTTAAACGGTGATATTATTTTACATAATAAAGTTCTTGATATTCCGTTTGAGATTTCTTCAATGGGTATTCGCGTAGACCGTGATTCCTTGCTTAAGCAACTTAAAGCCGAAGATAAGGAAGAAAGATTAAATTACGAATACCATAAAATGCTTATAAACGGCGCTTTACCGCTTACTGTTGGTGGTGGTATCGGTCAATCACGTCTTTGCATGTTCTTGCTCGAAAAAGCACACGTTGGTGAAGTGCAGGTATCTATTTGGCCTGAAAAGGAAATTGCAAAATGTAAGGCACAAGGTATTAAACTTTTATAAAAAAATTATCCCCATAAAATAATTTATAAGGATGTTTTTATGAATAAAAAGGTATTAAATATTATAGCGTTTGTTTCGTACGATTTTATTAGCTCATTAGTTTCGATAGCGCTTACTTTTTTACTTTTGGGTATCAACCCCGAATTTAAGTGGCCTTGGATTTGGAACGAAAACTTGTTTTATTTGTGCGCTACTCCGTTTTTAACAGTTTTCTTTTTATATGTTTTTAAAATTTATAACGTTTTATGGGATTTTTCCGGATTTTTTGAAGCGTTTAAAATTTTAATTTCAGTTTTCGCAGCGGTTGCGGTAGCAAGTGTTGCATATATGGCTATTTTTACGGGTGTAGTATTTAATTTATCACTTTTAATACTTTCATATTTTATGATTGTATTATTTGTTTTTGGTTTTCGTTATCTTTTGAAGTTTTACAGTTATCAAAAACCTGTAAGCGAAAATGCAATTACAGGTAATATTATGATAATTGGTGCAGGCAGTGCGGGTAGAAGCATTATTTCCGAACTTTCGCACCACAAAGGTGTTAAAATTCGTTGTGCTATTGATGATGATAAATTAAAGCACGGTCAATATATCTCAGGTGTTTTAATTGTTGGTGGTAAAGAGAAGATTATCGATTCTACTGAAAAGTATGGTATTGATACAATAATCTTCGCTATTCCGTCTTGTCCGCTTCAAAAGCGTGTGGAATTGCTTAATATTTGTCAAGAAACTAAATGCGAACTTAAAATTTTACCCTCGCGTTATTCTTTTGAAGATGTTGATAATTTTCAGTCCCGCATACGTAAGGTTGAAATTGAGGATCTTTTAGGTCGACCGCCAATTAAAATTAACATTGAAGAGGTTGCCGCTTATCTTAATGATAAGGTTGTTTTGGTTACGGGTGGCGGCGGAACCATCGGTAGTGAATTATGCCGTCAAATTGCCGCACAAAAGCCAAAGCAGTTAATTATTTTCGACGTTTATGAAAATAACGCTTACGAAATTCAAAACGAACTTAAATACAAGTTCCCAGAACTTAATTTGGTAACGCTTATCGGTTCAGTACGTGACAGTAGAAGAATGGATTATTTGTTCCGCACTTATAAACCGCAAATTATTTATCACGCTGCTGCTCATAAGCACGTTCCGCTTATGGAAGATAGCCCGAACGAATCTATTAAGAACAACGTATTCGGTACTTATAAAACTGTACAGTGCGCACATAAGTACGGTGCTGAAAAGTTTGTGCTTATTTCAACCGATAAAGCGGTTAATCCTACAAATATTATGGGTGCAAGTAAGCGCATTTGTGAAATGATTGTTCAGTCGTATAACAACCGTTCAAATACTGAATTTGTTGCGGTTCGTTTCGGCAACGTGCTTGGCAGTAACGGTAGTGTTATTCCGCTATTTAAAAAACAACTTGAACACGGTGGTCCTTTAACCGTTACACACCCCAATATTATTCGTTACTTTATGACCGTGCCCGAAGCGGTAAGCTTGGTTTTACAAGCAGGTGCTACCGCAAAGGGTGGTGAAATATTCGTACTCGATATGGGTGAACCTGTTAAGATTTTAGACCTTGCTGAAAACTTAATTCGCCTTTCTGGTTTTACGCCCTATAAAGATATTCAAATCGAATTTACAGGTCTTCGTCCAGGTGAAAAGCTTTACGAAGAACTTCTTATGAGCGAGGAAGGTCTTAAGGATACTGAAAACGAGCTTATTTATATCGGTCACCCGATTGATTTTGATGAGGACGAGCTTTTCTCAACTCTTGACGTAATGAGCAAGGTAATGTATGATGAAGAAACCAATATGCTTAAATTGGTTAAAAAAATAGTTCCAACTTATCAAATTCCTAAAAATAAAAATAATTAATAAATTTTTAAAAAAAGTGTTGATTTTTTTAACATTTTATGTTATTATAACTTGTACGTGAGTAAATGATAGGAGGTGTCATGATGCCCAACATTAAATCTGCAAAAAAACGTGTACTTGTAAGCAAAGCTAACTATGAACATAACAAAGCTTATCGTTCTGCTTTAAAGACCGCTGTTAAGAAGGCTGACGCTGCTATTGATGCTAAGTCTGAAGATATGGCTGTTGTTGTAACAGCTGCTGTCAAGAAGATTGACCAAGCTGCTAATAAGGGTATTATCCATAAGAACAACGCAGCAAGAAAGAAATCTGCTTTAGTTACTCGTATGAACAAAGCAAACGCTTAATTAAAAGCTTAACGCCACTGATATTCAGTGGCGTTTTTTCTTTTTATGTAATTGTAATTAAAAACGGCGAAGGTTATCCTTCGCCGTTTAATAATATTTAAAACAAACCGGTAATTACGCCGTTTTCATCAACGTCAATGCGTTCAGCAGCGGGGCTTTTAGGAAGACCGGGCATTGTCATAATATCACCGGTCAAAACAACTATAAAGCCGGCACCTGCCGAAATTTTAACGTTTTTAATTGTAATCTTAAAGTTTTCGGGAGCACCAAGTTTAGTTTGGTCATCTGAAAAACTATATTGTGTTTTGGCAACACAAATCGGGCAGTTACCAAAACCAAGATTTGTAAGCATTTCAATTTGCTTTTTAGCAGCGGGTGTAATAATAACACCGTCACCGCCGTAAATCTTTTTAGTTATTGCTTCAATCTTTTCTTCAATGGTTAAATCACTTTCATAAGAGAAGGTGAAATCACCCTTTTCTTCATCACAAAGGCGTACAACCTCTTTAGCAAGCTCAATGCCGCCGTTGCCACCTTCAGCCCATACTGTTGAAAGCACAACGTTTACACCAAGTTCTTTACATTTTTCGATGATGAACTCAATTTCATTATCAGTATCAGTGGGGAAACGGTTTACTGCAACAACGCAGGGAAGCTTATAAACGTTCTTTATATTCGAAACGTGTCTTAAAAGGTTCGGTATGCCTTTTTCGAGGGCTGCAAGGTCTTCATTTGCAAGTTCGGTCTTAGCGAGGCCACCGTGCATTTTAAGCGCTCTTACAGTAGCTACAACAACAACTGCCGCGGGAGTAAGACCTGCCATACGGCATTTAATGTCTAAAAACTTTTCTGCGCCCAAATCTGCACCGAAACCGGCTTCGGTAATTGCATAATCAGCAAGCTTAAGTGCCATCTTTGTTGCGGTTACAGAGTTACAACCATGAGCAATATTAGCGAAAGGACCACCGTGTACTAAAGCGGGTGTACCTTCAAGTGTTTGAACAAGATTGGGCTTGATTGCATCCTTTAAAAGTGCAGTCATTGCGCCTTGCGCCTTTAAATCAGCACAGGTGACGGGTTTATCGTCATAGGTATAGCCAACAATAATTTTTGAAAGACGTTCTTTAAGGTCGGTAATATCGTTTGCAAGACAAAGAATAGCCATAATTTCGCTTGCAACTGTGATATCAAAACCGTCTTCGCGCGGTACACCGTTTACCTTACCGCCTAAACCGTCAATAACGTTACGAAGTTGACGGTCGTTCATATCAACACAACGCTTCCAGGTGATTTTCTTAACGTCAATACCTAAAGCATTGCCTTGCTGAATGTGGTTATCAAGCATTGCTGCTAAAAGGTTGTTAGCAGCACCGATAGCGTGAAAGTCACCTGTGAAGTGAAGATTAATATCTTCCATAGGTACAACCTGTGCATAACCGCCGCCTGCAGCGCCACCCTTAACACCGAACACAGGACCTAAAGAGGGTTCGCGCAAAGCAACGCATACGTTTTTACCTATTTTAGCCATACCGTCAGCAAGACCGATTGTAGTAGTGGTTTTACCTTCACCTGCAGGGGTAGGGGTAATAGCGGTAACCAGAATAAGTTTACCGTCTTGATTGTCGGTTTCTTTAGCCAATGAAAGGTCGATTTTAGCTTTATAATTACCGTATTGCTCAAGATATTTGGGGTCAATACCCGCTTTATCTGCAATTTCGGTAATATGCTTCATTTCACATTGTTGTGCAATTTCAATATCGCTTAAATATGCCATAATTTCACCTTCTAATTAATAAATGGGGAAGTTAGCGCAAAGTTCCATAACTTCGTTTGATACACGTTCTTTATTGCCTTCAAAATCATCAACGATATCGCGAATCCATTTTGCAATTTTAACCATTTCAGCTTCTTTAAAGCCGCGGGTTGTAACGGCGGGAGTACCGATACGAAGACCGCTTGTAATAAAGGGTGACTGCGGATCGTTGGGGATAGTGTTCTTATTAGCTGTAATATGAACCTCATCAAGGCGATGTTCTAGCTCTTTACCCGTAATACCTTCATCGACAAGATTTAAGAGCATTAAGTGATTGTCGGTTCCGTTAGAAACAAGACGGAAGCCATTTTCTTTTAATGCTTCAGCCAAAGCAGCCGCATTTTTAACAACCTGCTTTTGATATTCTTTATATTCGTCGGTAAGGGCTTCGCCGAAAGCAACTGCTTTAGCGGCAATAATGTGCATTAAAGGACCGCCCTGAGTACCCGGAAATACTGCTTTATCAATTTTCTTTGCAAGTTCTTCATCGTTGGTAAGAATAAGACCGCCACGAGGACCGCGAAGAGTTTTATGTGTGGTAGAGGTTACAACGTGAGCGTAGGGAACAGGTGACGGATGAACACCCGCGGCAATAAGACCTGCGATGTGAGCCATATCTACCATTAAATAAGCACCAACACTATCAGCAATTTCACGGCAACGCTTAAAGTCGATAACACGTGAATATGCACTTGCACCAACAACAATAAGCTTGGGTTGGCATTCGTTTGCAATACGCTGCATTTCATCATAGTCGATCATTTCTGTATCATTGTTAACACCGTAGGGTACAATGTTAAAATATTTACCTGAAATATTTACGGGTGAACCGTGTGAAAGATGACCGCCTTGTTGTAAATTCATACCCATAACGGTATCGCCTGGGTTTACAAGTGCAAAGAAGGTTGCTAAATTTGCATTAGCACCGCTGTGGGGTTGAACGTTTGCAAAATTACAGCCAAAAAGCTTTTTAACACGTTCACGTGCAATTTCTTCAACGATATCTACACAGTAGCAACCGCCGTAGTAACGCTTTGAGGGATAACCTTCAGCATATTTATTGGTAAGTACACCACCTGCTGCAAGTAAAACTGCGTTTGAAACAATATTTTCAGAAGCGATAAGCTCAATATTGTTTCTTTGACGGTTTAGTTCTTTTTCGCAAGCCGATGCAACTTCGATGTCAAAATTTTTAAGTTCTTCAAAAAAGTTCATTTTAACATTACTCCCCTTTAAATATATAAAAAATTATAACATAGGTAATATCATTTGTCAATTTTAATAATATAATATATAAGTGTTAAAATTGTTAAAAAATTTAAAATTGTTAGCTCACCGCCTTGACAATGATTGGAAATTGTTTTATATTAGAGTGAAGCAGTTTAATATATGGAGGTAATTATAGTGAATATTAAACCATTAGCTGATAATGTTGTTTTAAAATTAGTCGAAGCAGAAGAAACCACAAAAAGCGGTATCGTTCTTGCTTCAACAGTTAAAGAAAAACCCCAACTTGCTGAAATTATTGCAGTAGGTCCCGGTGGTGTGATTAACGGTAACGAAGTTAAAATGTATGTAAACGTTGGCGAAAAGGTTGTATTTAACAAATTTTCGGCAACCGAAATTAAGCTTGACGGTCAGGAATTTCTTATTATCCGTCAAGGCGATATTCTTGCTGTTATTGAATAGGAGGTTATATTATGGCAAAAGAAATTATTTTTGGTATTGAAGCCAGAAAATCACTTCAAAACGGCGTAGATAAGCTTGCCGATGCGGTTAAGGTTACACTTGGCCCTAAGGGTAGAAACGTTGTTTTAGATAAAAAATACGGTGCACCGCTTATCACTAACGACGGTGTTACCATTGCAAAGGAAATTGAACTTTCTGACCCGTTTGAAAATATGGGTGCACAGCTTGTTAAGGAAGTTTCAATCAAAACCAACGATGCCGCAGGTGACGGTACAACAACCGCTACCGTTTTGGCTCAGGCAATGATTAATGAAGGTATGAAAAACGTTGCTGCAGGCGCTAATCCTATGGTTGTAAAACGTGGTATGAAGTTAGCAGTTGATACTGCAACTAAAACTGTTATTTCTAACTCTCAAAAAATCAGTGGTACTGAAGATATTGCTCGTGTTGCTACCGTTTCTTCGGGTGATGAAGCAATCGGTAACTTAATTGCTGAAGCAATGGCTAAAGTTAGCGCTGACGGTGTTATTACAGTTGAAGAATCAAAAACCGCTGAAACCTATTCAGAAGTGGTTGAAGGTATGCAGTTTGACCGTGGTTATATCACGCCTTATATGGTGACCGATACCGAAAAGATGGAAGCTGTTTTAGACGATGCTTTAATTCTTATTACCGATAAGAAAATTTCAAACATTCAGGAAATTTTGCCTGTTTTGGAACAAATTGTAAACGCAGGCAAAAAGCTTATGATTATTGCTGAAGATATTGAAGGTGAAGCACTTTCAACCCTTATTGTTAATAAGCTTCGCGGTACTTTTACTTGCGTTGCTGTTAAAGCTCCCGGCTTTGGTGACAGAAGAAAAGAAATGCTTCGCGATATCGCTATTTTAACAGGCGGTGAAGTTATTTCCGAAGAGCTTGGCCTTGACCTTAAGGAAACCGATATAAGAAGTCTTGGTCGCGCTCGTCAGGTTAAGATTTCTAAAGAAAATACCATCATTGTTGACGGTGCAGGTGATAGCCGTTTAATTGCTGACCGCATTAACCAAATTAAGAATGAATTAGCTACAACCACTTCTGATTTTGACCGTGAAAAGCTTCAAGAACGCCTTGCTAAATTAGCAGGCGGTGTTGCAGTTATCAAGGTTGGTGCCGCTACCGAAATTGAAATGCGTGATAAAAAGCTTCGTATTGAAGATGCGCTTTCAGCTACAAAAGCCGCAGTTGAAGAAGGTATCGTAGCAGGCGGCGGTGTTGCACTTGTAAACGCTATTCCGTCAGTTGATGCTTTAATCGAAACACTTGAAGGTGACACAAAAACAGGTGCAAAGATTATCCGTAAATCATTAGAAGCACCTATCCGTCAAATTGCTTATAATGCAGGTCTTGAGGGCTCTGTAATTATTGAAAAGATTATTACAAGCGGTAAAACAAACTACGGTTTTGATGCTTATAATGAAGTATATACCGATATGCTTGAAGCAGGTATCGTTGACCCGACAAAGGTTACACGCTCTGCGCTTGAAAACGCTGCCAGCGTTGCTTCTATGGTGCTTACAACCGAAAGCTTGGTTGCAGATAAGCCCGAGGATGCAGCCGCAGCAGCAAGTGCCGCAGCCGCTGCTGCCGCACAGGGTGGTATGTATTAATGGCGCGTAAAGAAAAAAGATTTATAAAAGTTTATTCTGAATCAATGGGCGAAAATCAAATTTTTGTCGACAGACAAACCGGTGTTAATTATTTTTATCATAACAGCGGTTACGGCGGCGGACTTACTGTTCTTTTAGATAAAGACGGTAAACCTATTGTTACACCAATTGAAGAATAAAACATAAACCCCGAACCGTATGGTTCGGGGTTTATGTTTTAATGTGGTATTGATTTTTTTATAAGATGATTAATTTTACTTTTGTGTGAAAACAAAATACTGATTACAACAATTTCAATAACAAGGGTAATTAATGTTACAGGAATTCGTGAAATAAAAACCGTCCAAAAAGCAGTTAAACCGCCTTTATAAAGTATTGAAATAAAGATTGTATTAAGGAAAAGGGTAGTGGTAATTTTGTTAATTAATATCGCTAATGATATTTTTAATATTGTTGCTTTTTTGTATAGAAACAAGCCAAGGCATAAACCTACAAGCATATTTGTAATGGTATAGCCAACAAAATAAGCACCAAACGGCTTAATTAAAGCACCAATAAAATCACCAAGACCGCCGACTGCTACTGCATAGGGCACACCTAAATAACAAGCTGCAAAGGCAACTGCAATAAACCCAAAACTTACGTTACTGTTCCACACCTGATAAGCTGGTACAAAGCGTTCTAACACAACGTTTAACGCAATTAAAAGTGCAGTTAAAATTATTTTGAATAATTGATTTTTTTTCATAAAATAAAAACCTCCTATTACCCGAAATCCGAATAATAAGAGGTAAAACAATTATTATGCGGCAGCGGGATGCAACGTGCGAACCGCGAAATAATCTTCGTTAAGTCGGCAACTCCCCGTCCGACAAACACTTAACGCTCGTACGTTTACTCTGCATTATGTTTTAATTATAACTTATTTTAATCATTTGTCAATAATTTTGTATCGCGTGCATAGAAGAAGATATATTGCTGTGCAATACCTGCGTATTCTTTTGCACATTCAGGTAATTCACCGCCAAAAAGGGTATCCATAGCGCGTTTTATCCAAACGTCTTTTGGAAAAGCGCGGTCTTGGTGGTGAGAAAAAAGCAAAGCGCAATCGGCAACCTTGGGACCGACACCCTTAATTTTCATTAACTCTTGCTGTGCCGCTTCAAGTGGAAAATATCTTAAATGGTATAAATCTACTTCACCGTTAGCAACTTTTTGTGCCGCATCGACTAAATATTTAGCGCGAAAACCGCTTCTTAAAGGGGCTAAATCTTCAACGGTTAGGGTTGCCATTTTCTGAGCAGTAGGGAAGGCGTAACCGCCCTCTATTTTTTCACCGAAGTTTTCGCACAAGCGTTCTACAATGCCCTTAATGCGCCCAATATTATTGTTTTGTGAAATAATAAATGAGCATAGTGTTTCAAACGGTTCTTGGTTTAAAATGCGAATACCGTACGAATACTCACAAGCGTTTTTTAATGTTTCATTTTGACTTAATTGTTTTTTGATTTGTGAATAATCGCGGTCTAAATCAAAATAATTTTTCCAATAGCCGTTAAATTCTTCTTCGGTGGTGTTATAAAGTACAACCGTACCGTCTTCTAATTTTTGTAGCTGTAAGAATTTATTTCCCGCAATACCCGACCAAACACCTGTTTCATCACATTTCCAACGAAACGCCTGACCGCAGTCAAGGGTGTGGGGAAGGTCAAATTCTTCAATACCGTTTATATGAATATTGTTATTTTTATAAAAAATTTTATACATTTTATCACTCCGTATTTGCATTATACAAATTTTGTGGTAAAATAGCAATATAAACTTTAGAAAAGAGATGTTTATGAGACAGGATATTTGTACCATACCGATTAGTGAAATATTTGAAGAAAACGACGGTTGCCCAATTTGCCGTATGCGCGAGGTAATCGAAAAACGTATTGTAGATTACATAATGGGCGCCGCTATGATGGAGCCCGACGTAAGAATTGAAACCAACCGTCTTGGCTTTTGCGAAAGACATTTTGACCAAATGTTAGCCGCACGCGGTCGTTTACAGCTTGCCCTTATTTTAGAATCACACATTGATGAGGTTAATAAAAAGATTTTTGAAAAGAAGCTTTTTAATTCTCCTGCTAAAAAGGGTGAAAGCGCTAAGAAAATGACTGAAACCTGCTTTGTTTGTGATAAGATTGAATGGGGTTTTTCGCGAATGATTGAAACCATTTTCCGTTGCTATGAAACCGATAAAGATTTTCGCCGTATGTTTAACGGTCAGCCAATGTTTTGTCTTAAGCATTATGAAATGCTTATGAACTCACCTCACCGTAAAATGCTTCGTCAAAGTGGAAGTGAATTTACGGAAAATCTTACAAGAATTACCGCCGATTATTCAAAGTCATTACACGATGATGTTAAGAAATATTGCTCAATGTATGACTACCGTGCAAACGAAGGACCGAAGGATTGGGGTACAAGCCGTGACTCGGTTGAACGAACTATCGCGTTTTTAGTCGGTAGAAATTATAATGAGGAATAACTTGACATAATGTGTAAAATCTGGTCGAATGTTGATAACTTTTGCTGTGTTTATGCGGGTTTATCCAACTTTTCCACCGAGTTATCCACATTTTTATGTTAACCTGAATAAATTACTAAACTTTGCCAAAACTAAAATTAGAACACTAAAAGGGGCGTTTGTTTTGGTAAAAGGAGTAAGCAAAACTATTATTGAGGTTAACAATACAGGCAGTAAGCTTTTTGAAAAAATTGTGTTTTATGTAACCCCCGAATACGGAAATTTAAATGCAAAGCATTTAAAACGCGCGGCGGCGAATTTTTCATTTAATTATGACAGTTCGTTAAATAACCGCACCTTAAGGAAAAGGGTAAAACGTAAAAAAATAATTAATACTGTCGCAATTTCGGGTGGTTGTTTACTTGCGATTTTAGGTTTATGCCTGTTATTTTTATGAATAAACTGTAAAAAAATGCAGGAAGTAGGAATACTTCTTGCATTTATTGTTGTTTTATAATATAATAAATTATATTTTGAAATAAAGGTGTTAATGTGATGGATACTTTTAAAAAAGGAATTAAATTAATTTTTACAACGTTTATCGTTTGTATTATTTGTTTTTTCGTTGTAATTTCTTTTAATGCGCTTACAATCGGTTTGTTTTCTAAGGACATCGGTTATGACGTTTATGGCAGAACTAACGAAAACGCCGATCCTGAATTACTTTTTACTTACTACATAGATGGTGAAAAAGATATAAAAGCCGAAAATTATAAAGAACAGGGCTATAAGCTTACCGAAAAACCGATTATAGTTGAGGTTGTCGAGGATGAAAAAACCGAAAACGTTGAAATAGGTTTTGAAGTTTACGGTAAAAAGAACGATGCTTCTAAAGAAGAATTACTTTATAAATATTATACCGAAAAGGGTGCTACCATTCTTTCTGAAGAATATAAAGAAAAAAAGGTTGAGCTTATAAAGTATTCATTCCGCTCCAAAGTTGAAAAAGCGCCTGATATTGCGTTTACTATTTTATCACAAATTTTCTGTTTGGTAATTTTGGCTTCCTTTATTTATAGTGACCTTTGGAAAGCAGGTAATAAAGATTTTGAAGCGGCTCGCCTTTATAACAAACCTATTAATAAGTTAAAGGGCTTGTTTATTGGTTTAATTGCGGTTGTTCCTTCGGCTGCGTTTTTAACTTTTTGCTTAATTACAAAAGATACCATTATGGCAAAAATGCCGGTAGCAATTTATACTTTTGCAAATTGTTATGCTTATGAAATTATTTATACGGTTACAAACGGCACAATGTATTGGCCGGACGTACAGCTTTGGCAGGCAGCAGTTTATTATGCAGTACTTTTGATTATACCGATTATTGCGCTTGTTTCTTACATTATAGGCGTTAAGGATATTTCATTATCAGAAAAGCTTGTTTATAAAAACAACAAAAAAATTAGGAGAGGTTAATTTAAAATGGCGGGTTTCTTTGGTTTATTTAATTATGAAAAGGAAGGTCCGGGTATTGATAAAAATGCACCTAAAAAGCATGGCTTTATTGTATTTTTTGAAACCTTCTTTCGCAATTTTTGGAAGTTTATTCCTATCAATTTAGTATATTGTCTTATAAATTTACCTGTTGTTACAGGCGGTTTTGCAAACGTTGGTGTTACTCACGTTGCACGTAATACTGCAAGAGATAAGCACTCTTTCGGTCTTTCTGACTTTTTTGATACAATTAAAAAGAACAAAAAGCAAGCGCTTATTGCGGGTTTAATTAATACTGTTGTTTACATACTTATGATTATAAACCTTGTATTTTATTGGTTTTATGCTAAAAGTATTCTTCAAAGCATCGGATTTGGCTTTGTAATGGCGGTTTTCTTCTTGTTCACAGTTATGAATTACTATTTGTGGACACTTATCATTACCTTTGATTTTAAGCTAAAACAAGCTTATATGAACAGCTTCCGTTTTGTATTTGTTAACTTAAAATATAACTTGCTTTGCTTCTTTGTTTTGGCATTAATTTTTGCCGCAGCGATTGCATTGCTTGTAATTTTCCCAAATTTCTTTTTCTTCATTTTACCTATCGAAATTTTGCTATATATTACAATTTTCCCTTGCTTTAAGGCATTGCTTATTCAGTTTTGTACCTTCCATTCAATTAAAAAGTACATTATTGACCCTTATTATGAAGAACATCCCGATGAAGATATTGACAAGCGTCACGATTTAGGTCTTAAAACTCAAGCAGATATAATCGCTGAGCAAATCGAAGATGATGACGATGAAGACAGTGATGTAATTTTTAACGACTAAAACGCATATACTCCTTTAGAACTTTCTAAAGGGGTATTTTTTTATGAATTGTAGAATTGCAGAGCTTCGCAATAAACAGGTGGTTTGTGTTAAAAACGGTAAGGTGTTGGGGTTCATTTCGGATATTGAACTTGATACTAAAAACGGAACCCTTATATCACTTATAATATACGGTAGACCACGTTTTTTCGGGCTTTTTGGGAAGAGTGAGGATATTATCATTCCTTGGTGCGATATAGAGGTTATAGGCCCTGAAACGGTGCTTGTTTCAAGTGATTCGCCTTATTGCGTAACAAAATAAAATTTTAACATTTTTAAAAAATTAAAATGTGGGCAAGTTATAATAGGAGATGATTTTTTTGAAGCTTGCACGCATTTTTATTAAAAGTGTTTTTGCGGTGTTTTTAATATTTAGTGTAATAATTTTTTCGGGTATAATTTATTTACAAAACACCGTTTCGAATGAATATAAAATTAAAAAAGGCGAAGGTCTTAATATTGAAAGTAAAGTACCAATTATTGCGTCTTTTAACGGTTCGGCATTAACTGAGGCCACACAAAGCCGAAAGATAGGGGAAAGCTTTTCGGTTGATTTAAAAGCATTTGGTATTATACCGATTTCTAAAATTGACGTAGAGGTTGTTGATGAGCTTCACGTTGCGGTTTTGGGTTCGCCCTTTGGTATGAAAATTTACACTAACGGGGTAATGGTTACTTCGCTTTCCGACGTACAAACCGAAAAAGGTGTAGAGCGTCCAGCTAAAAAAGCAGGTATTAAACTAGGGGATTATATTATTTCGATTAACGGACAAGCCGTTACTACAAACGAAGACGTTATGACTATTGTTGAAAAGTCAAACGGTAAAAAGCTACGCTTTGAAATTTTGCGTGGTAATACAAAGATTTATATTACCTTTTGCGGTGTTAAATCAAAAGAAACGGGTAGCTATAAAATTGGTTTATGGGTTAAAGACAGCTCGGCAGGTATTGGAACGCTTACATTCTACAGCCCCATTAATGATATTATATGCGGTTTAGGTCACGGTATTTGTGAGGAAGAAACAGGCGAGATTATCAGCATAAAAGCGGGTAGTATTGTTGATGCACAAATAATTTCATCTGAAAAGGGTGAAATCGGTGCACCGGGTAAATTAAATGGTAGAATGTTATTTAAAACTATTGGTACAATCGAAAAGAACTGTCAAATGGGTGTTTATTCGCGCCTTACAGGTAAATTAGAGTTTTCAAAGCTTACTGAAATTGCACTAAAGCAAGAAGTTAAAAATGGCAAAGCGCAAATTTTATGTACCATTGATGAAAAAGGACCACAACTTTATGACTGTGAAATTGAGGTGCGTTCCTCGGCATATCACAGCAAAATTCAAAATTTGTTAATTAAGGTTAACGATAAAAAATTACTTGAAAAAACAGGCGGAATTGTACAAGGGATGTCGGGAAGTCCAATTATCCAAAACGGAAAACTTATCGGTGCGGTAACACACGTCTTGATTGACGACCCGACCAAGGGGTATGCTATATTCGCAGAGAATATGTTAGAGACTGCTCAAAGTGTAGCAGAAAGTAACAAACTTAAAGATGCATCATAAATACTTTGTGAAAAAATTAAGCACTATCTTTTTAAGATAGTGCTTAATTTTATTCTTCGGTAAACGGTTCGCCGTTTAAGTAAGATATCATATTGCTAACAAGCAAGTTCCAACTTTGGAAGCCTTGGTTTGAAATACCTTCGCCTGTTTCGGGGTCGTAATATTCGTGGAATTCGCCGCATTTTTCTACGTCACGACCGAATAATGTAATGGTCTTTTCGGCTAATTCTTTTGCAAGGTCGTTGTAGCCGTATTTTAAAAGCGCTTTAAAGGTTAAATAGTTTGAAACGCCCCATATTGGACCTAACCAACAAGAAGGATTTCCGCTTTCTTTTATAAGATACATTTGTTCGCTTTTTGAAAGGGTGCGAATACCGTAATCGGAATAGAAGATATTGGACTTTAAATAGTTTTCTTTTACCATGCGCTCTGCTTGTTCGGGTGTTGCAATACCTGCCCACATAGCAAGAAAGCCCGACCATACGTCGATTTTTCTAATTAAAGTGTTCCAATGACGGGGGCAACCCATATGTATCCAATGGCTGTCGTCAATGGGTAAAAGGTCAATATCAACGCTGTAATAAAAACCGTTACGCTCATCAAAGCAATGCTCTTGTATAGCCGATTTTAAAGATTTTGCCATATTTTGATATAAAATATTGTCTTCGTTATAATCTAACTTTTCTGAAATTTCAGCCATTGCCAATAATTCCTTATACATAAGGCAGTTAAGATAAATTGAAGCCGAGCTTCTTTTTGGACGGTAGAAGGTACAGGGGTCATTATCAACACCTATTGCCCAGTCATCAATAAAGAAATATAGTCCGCTTTCGTGTTTGCAGTTTGTTTCGTAATAGTTTAAGAACTTTTTAAGCTTTGCGTATTGGTCTTTAAGCCACGAAAAATCGTTTATAAATTTGCAAACAAACAATGCGTGCTGAACGATAACGGGCTTTGCGCCGTTAGATTCACCGCCTTCGCTTTCACAAAACGTACTTTCACC
>JAZQWD010000168.1:0-5077 GCA_045632165.1 Acutalibacteraceae bacterium
ACCGGTTTTATCGGAACAAGATTTATTTTTGAAGTATTGGCAGAGTTCGGTTACGAGGAAATTGCATATAAGGTTCTTACCAATAAAACCTTCCCCTCTTGGCTTAATATGCTTTCAACAGGGGCTACCGCCATCACTGAAAGTTGGCTTGGCGAAGCTGATCCGGATAAATCAATAAGTATGGCGCATTTTTCGCTTGGCTCTGTAATTGCGTGGTTTTTTGAATATCTCGGCGGAATTCGTATTAACGAATCAACACCCGGCCTTTCACACATAGTACTAAAGCCCGTTATGATTAAGGAAATCGGCAGTTATGCAGTACGTTATCAATCAAAATATGGCGAAATCTACACCGAATGGCACTTTGAGGGCGATGAGCCGATCTTTACTTATAGTGTACCCCAAGGTGTTTCAGTGACTGTTGAAACCCAGGCAAAAATCATAAAATAAGCATCTTTATCCTAAAAACATCAAAATCAAAACCTTGCTGTTTAATTGGTTAAAAAAGAAAAGACAAGTCGAAAGACTTGTCTTTTTAATAATCAATTTTCCGAATTAGAGCCCTTTACCATATCGAAAAAGCTTTCATTTTTAAGCGCTTCCAACATAATAGTAGCACTGTTTACGTTAGTCGCAAGCGGAATTTTTTGAACATCGCCTAAACGAAGCAGGGCGGAAACGTCGGGTTCGTGAGGTTGCGCGGTAAGCGGATCACGCAAAAACACAATCAAATCCAATTCGCCGTTAGCAAGCATAGCGCCAATTTGTTGGTCGCCGCCCTTAGGGCCACTCTTCATTCGGGTGATTTTAAGACCGGTTTCACCCATAATAAGTGTGCCGGTTGTTCCGGTAGCGTACAATTCGTATTTTGCAAGAACATCCTTGTATTTTTTTGCAAGTTCGATTATTTCATTTTTCTTTTTGTCATGTGCAATAAGCGCAATTTTCATTTTCTTTTTCCTTTCAATTCTTTATATAAAATTTTAATTAAACTCATTTTATATAAAAATTTTAACATAATATCTACCTTTTCGCAAGAATTTTCAAAACGTTATGTTTAACAAAAATAATACATAAAATAAGAAAAATTTTTAGTTCAATAGTTAATTATATAAAAAAAGACAAGTCGCTCGACTTGTCTTTTAATTTAAAGAAAATCTCTCATTTGCTTTTCAAGGTCTTCCTCAATTTTTATAAGCTTTTTGCAAATATCCTTTGATTCCTCGTCAGCAGCGGCGTATTCGTTAAGGTACTTGCTAAGCGACTTAACCCCCATATTGCAACCGTCAGTTATAAGGTCAGCAATTGTTCCGTCGGATTCATTCATCACAAGCTTCATATTTGTCTTCATCCACGACATACCTTTAGCAATCGGGTTCGGTTCTTTGCCGTCATCATGATATTTTTCTAAAAGCTCTTGCAACTTTTTATCCAAGCGGTCGTGCTCATCCCTTGAGGCGGTCAAATATTTCTTGAGTTCGTCTGATTTTACGTATTCTAATACGTCGTCAATTGCGGAAACACCCATTTTTATCCCTGCATCACATTCGCGAAGCAGCTTTATCGTATCTTGTTCTATCATAATTTTCCCTCCTAAAAATATTATCGGCAGGAAAATAAGAATTATAAATTCAATTTTCAGCTTATACAATTATTTCTTTAGCGCTACCGTCTAAATTATATTTGCAAATTTTACCGTTATTGTAACAATAAAGCTTGCTTTCATTAATTTCAAAATACGAAACGCTGTCGGATATTACCTTTTTATTGCCGCCGTCAAAATCAAACGAATACAGTGTACCACCCGATAAAACGTAAAGCTTATTATTAAAATAATTCATCTGCGAAAAATAGCTTAAGCCCGTTTCAAATTCGTCAATTTTGTTTCCCTCAATATCCATTATACGGATTTTTTCCTCATCACGAACAACTATTTTATCATTTACAATAATAAAATCACCCGACGGAACTTCAAACAATTTCTCGATCTTCTTACCCTCTAAATCAGTTAGGTTTAAGATAAAATACGCTTTGCTTTCTTGAGCAACATAATCGTATACAAAATATCCCGAAATATAATAAATTTGATTATTATAAATTATAAAATTACCCGTATGTTCGGTGCTGGTAATTGGCTTTGCATTACTTCCGTCAAGATTTGCCGTATAAACCTGACCGGCAGAAAAGAATATAAGCTTATCGTTATAAAATTTAAATTTAGAGCCGTTGATATTAGTGGTTTTAAACCCGTTTGTTTTTAAGTTATACTGTAAATAACGCATTTCATATTCGGTTATATTATCCACTGCACTTTCGGGATTAACCTTTAAAAATAAGTTATTGTTTAAAACATTAAGCTCGTTACCGTAAAAGCTCGTAATTTTTACGGGAGCTCCGCCATTTTTCGATACGCGATAAGTACCGTCTTCGCCACGAAAATAAATATTATCCCCGCTAAAGGTTAAAAATTTTGTGTCTGAATAGATGAAATCGTTAAATTCGATTTTATTATTAACAATCGGTTTTTGCTCCTCTTCCTTTTTTGGGGGTGTGTTACCCTGTTGGTCTTCTACCCCTTCTGGCTCGGAATCAATTTTTGTTTCATCCTTTGAAGTGGTATCCGACGTAGTACCTACATCGGGTTTACTGTTGGGTGTTTGATTTTCATTAGAAGCAGGTTTTGTATTACATGCCGCTAACAACAAAACCAAAAGTGCAATTAAAAAACTAACCAATAATTTTTTCATAATTTTCAAACTCCTTCCAATTAACCGTATATAAATTATATCATAATTTTATATACAAATCAATTACTGCGTAAAAAACGCAAATATATTAACCGATATTGGTTAATATTATTATATACCGAATTCGGTTAATATGTCAATAGGGAGGATTGATTAAATATGATTTCCTATGACAGATTATGGCAAACAATGAATGAAAAAGGCGTTACGCAATATACACTTATTAAAAAATATAATATTAGTCCCGCGCAAATTACCCGACTAAAGCGCAACGAAAGCGTCAGCACGCATACTATTGAAATGTTTTGCAAAATTTTAAACTGTCAGGTACAAGACGTTATGCAGTATATAGATGATTAATTAAAAAAGACTATCGTGTGACTTTTCTTTTTGGCGCTCCAAACAGGTTATTCCCCTGATAGGGGAAATGTCACGGAGTGACAAAAGGGTAATGGTGAGCATAGCGAGCCGTAACTTGAACCTTTGACACCCACTCTTGCGGTGCCCAAAAGTTGCTATCCTCTTGGTGCGAGGGCAACTTTTGACCGCGGCGCCTTTTCGCGCTCCCTTTTTCTTCCACCGGAAGCGGTCACGCTCAAAGCAGTTAACAGCTAGCACACGCGTCTGTTAACCAAACTGTACCACAAATTTTAATTCTTATTATGAAAACAAAAAGAAAAACCATCCACAAGGGATGGTTTTCTTTTTGGGACCGACACTCAAAATGGAACCGGTCTAAAAACCTGATTTTCTTTAATATATTCTATTCGAGGTAATTATATTTACAGTTTGGGCATTTCGGATAATCAATATCGTGAGATTTTCCGCATTTTGGACAAGTCCGTTGCCAAATTTCATCTTCAACTGTTTCATCAATTTCTTCATTTTTCAATTTCTTTTTTTCTTGATAGTATTTTTGTGCCTTTTTAAGATAGCCAAAACCTAAGAGCAGGAAAAACAAAGATATTACTAACATTATGATTAAAGTAATAATTTTATTTGCCAAAGGAGATTCAATCAATCCAGAAGAATGAACATTAACATCTGAAAAGAATAAAAATAAGCCCAATATTAAAATAACAGCAGAAGCGAAAAAACAAAAAATTACTAACGGTGTTGCATTACCAGGTGCAGATACGGTGGGCGGCACTTTACCTGTGCCAATATAATGCCCTGGGTTAAACATGTTATTTTGAAACTCAGTAACATCTTTTAAAGAATCATATTCTTGTTCAAAAGAATCATTATCTTTGTTCATATCATCACCGCCTTGGGTGTATTATAGCATAAAAGCGGCGGAGGCGCAAGGGTTAGTGATATTCTGTGTTTCACACAGAGTGATATTATGCCTTGCGGCATAGTGATATTTTTGCTATTGCAAAAGTGATATTATATTCGCCTCCAAAACTCGCGAAGCGAATATCACTTGCGAAGCAAATATAACTGAGCGTAGCTCAATATAACTCGCCGAAGGCGAATATAACTAAAAAACTCTTGTTCTTTCGAACAAGAGTTTTTTTGTCTTTCGTACCATAAAAGACGAACAATAAACTTTCGATTTAAAGTTGTTAGTTTAAGTCTGGATAATTCGTTTTGATAAACAATAAATGTGGAACCGGTCTAAAGCTTGATTTTCTTTAATTTTACTTTATTCTTATACCTTTATTTCTCAAAAACATTAAAAACTCTTCTTCATTTCCAACAGAAAAGCCATCTTTCTTAAAGGTATATAGTATATTAGCTTTAGAATGTAATAAAATATATTTTTTAGTTATGTGTGCTTTTTTAATGGTATCATAATAAATTTGATATTGTGAACCATTAGAATGAACCTGCTTTATACTATCTTTTGTAACTTCAGAAACAACTTCTCCATTGTTTCCGTAAATTTCTTGATTTCTTTTAAGTGTAATTTTGTTCATTCTAAAATATAATACAAAAACAACAAAAAACCACCAAATAGGAATAAACAAAATCACTATATCAATAAGATGTAAAAATAATATTTTGTAAATCCCAAAGCACAAAACTAAAATGCTCAAAATATGAAATGCTACAAATAGTGGTCTGCGAAACAAAGAATAGTGATTACACTCTTTTATCCAATCTTCTGTTTTTACAAATGAATTTTTAAATAGTATTTCCATAAAATCACCGCCTTGGGTTTAGTATAGCATAAATGCGTAAATAAATCAAGGCGGAGCGTTGTATATAATTCATGGCGAAGCCACACCCAAATTATTCATTATTCATCAGCGTACGCGACTTCAATATTCATTATTCATTCGAAAATCCGTTCACTCATTTAATGAATAATGAATGATGAATAA
>JAZQWD010000169.1:0-9479 GCA_045632165.1 Acutalibacteraceae bacterium
CGACGAAATGTGGAGCGAGCTTTTCCTAAACAATAAAGATTATTTGCTTTATGAAATGGATTGCTTCAGAAAATCGTTTGATGAATTATATGATAAAATTAAAAAGGAGGACAGGGAAGGAATGCGTGAAATGATGCGCCTTTCGACCTATCGCAGAAAGAGGTTTGACAAGAAATGAATTTAGATTTCAAAAGAAAATTACCTGTACCGCAACAAATTAAAACACGCTACCCCGTAACCGAAGAGCTTAAAAAAATCAAGGCACAAAGAGATGCCGAGGTTGAAGCGATTTTCAAGGGTGAAAGCGATAAATTCATACTTGTAATAGGTCCTTGCTCGGCTGATAATAAAGAAAGCGTGCTTGATTATATCGGCCGTCTTAAAGAGGTTGAAGCCGAGGTCAAAGACAAAATTTTAATTATGCCCCGCATTTACACAAACAAACCCCGTACAACGGGTGACGGATATAAGGGTATGCTTCATCAGCCCGACCCCGATAAAACCCCTGATATGCTCGAGGGTATTATTGCTATCCGTGATTTACATATGGCGGCGCTCAAGGAATATGGCTTTACCTGTGCTGACGAGATGCTTTATCCGGACAATTACCGTTATCTTTCCGACCTTCTCGGTTACGTTGCAGTAGGTGCCCGTTCGGTTGAAAATCAGCAGCACCGCCTAACTGCAAGTGGTATCGACGTGCCTGTAGGTATGAAGAATCCCACCGGTGGTGACTTGTCGGTTATGATGAATTCAATTACCGCGGCGCAACATTCCCACACCTTTATCTATCGCGGTTGGGAAGTACAAAGCGCGGGTAACCCCTTGGCACATGCAATTATGCGCGGATATATCGATTATGCGGGCAAATGCGTTTCTAACTATCATTATGAGGATTTGCAAAATCTTTATAATTTATATGCTAAATCCGATTTGGTAAATCCTGCCGCTGTTATTGACTGTAACCATGCTAATTCGGGCAAAAAATATCTTGAACAAATTCGAATTGCAAAAGACGTTGTTTACAGCTGTAACCATAATAAGGATATCAGAAAAATGGTTAAAGGTCTTATGATTGAAAGCTATATTGAAGACGGTGCTCAAAAGATAGGTGAAGGCGTATACGGTAAATCGATTACCGACCCTTGCCTTGGTTGGGAAAAGAGTAAAGAGCTTATTTATAAAATTGCAGATACACTTAAATAAAAAAAGTCCAGCTATTGCTTTTTTAGAAGAACAGTATATAATCATTATGGGGTGATAATATGTATAAATATGAAACGCATCTTCATACCTTTCCTGTTAGCGGTTGTGCAATTGCAAGTCCGGAGGAAAGCATAAAGTGTTATAAAGAACTTGGGTATGACGGTGTCTTTATTACAAACCATTTTCCTGACGTGGAAAATGAAATTACTAAGGGAAAAACCTATGAGGAAAAGATAAATTTTTATTTTTCTGACTACGAAAAAGCTGTAGAGTTGAGTGAATCCATAGGAATTAAGGTTTTCGGTGGTGTTGAAACCACCTACGGCGGCACCGATTTTTTGATATATGGCCTTGATAAAGAATGGTTTCTTGCTCATCCTGAAATTATGAATATGAGACATAGCGATAAGCTTACATTGATGAAGGAAAGCGGAGCACTTGTAATTCAGGCGCACCCTTTCCGTGAAGCATGGTATATTGACCATGTTCGCCTTTTCCCAAGACACGTTCACGGGGTTGAAATAATCAACGTTAACAGACCCGAAGAGGAAAACGCTTTAGCTAAAATTTATTGTGAACATTATGGGCTTATTAAATTTGCAGGTTCGGATAATCATTCGGCCGCAAAACAAGATAAATTGGCGGGGGTTTGTTTTGACGAACCTATTTGCAGCGTAGAAGATTTTATAGAAAAAGTAAAAAACGGCAAAGCTGAAATTTTTACCCTTAAACACGAATAATGCCTTCTTTGCGTAATGCACTACAGGGCGTAATAATTTGCAATATGAATATTAAACGGATGTGTAGAAATTCTACACATCCGTTTTTTCTTTTAATCATCCTCTTTTACAATAAAAGCAAAATCAAGTGAGGTCCCGTTTTGGAATTTTACATTTGAAAGTAGTTCAGAATAAGCAATATTTTTGCTTTCAAAAGCTAACGGTATAAGCGTTGAATCACTTAAAAGCGTTGTTTGAATTTCTGTTAAATTACCTTCGGAATAATCAATACCAAATTTTGATAGATACTCGGTAACGCTTGGCGTGTTAACCGTAACAGGGAATATTGACATATAGTAGCTTTGGTCGATAAGCTGTGCTTCCAAAACAGTGGGGGAGGATACGGGTTCAATATTTATGAAAGCGCCTAAATGGTTTTGCCAATGCCCTACGATAGAGGTTACCATATTCTTTGAAAAGCCGTTATCGTAATAATAAAGTTTTATATCGGCGGGTAGTTTTTTATCGGGAAGTTGCTTTATAGCAGAGGTGTATAGCGCCTTTGCAGTATTGAGATTATAGGTTGGTAAACCATTTGCACCTACCGCTGTATTGAGTGAGGGCGGGAAAACTGAATTTGCAGGTGAAACACCGCTTGTAAGGGTGAAAGAATAAATTTCACTGTTTGCTAAAATTGAAAATGATTTGCGAATATTTTGCGGCAATTTATTGCTTAAGGTTAAGAACCAAACTGTGTTTTGTGTGCCGATGGTATTAATGCCGTTTTGCTTTAAATTCTCAATATCGTTTGATTTTACAAAAGCAATATCCGCATCATTTTGAATAAGGGTTTCGGCAGCGGAAAGTTCCTTATTATATGAAATAAAAACTGCCGCATTTTTAGCTGTAAAATTACCTGTGTATTCTTTGTTTCGGTAAAGTCGAATACCGAAAATTTCCTTACCCCATTTTACCAAACGGTAACTGCCGTTCGAAAGGGTGAAATCTGTATCTAGTCCGTATTTTCCTTTGCAAGAAATGAAAAATTCTTCATTACAAGGCATAGCTATTGGAAGGGTTAAAATCTCCAAAAAATCGGGATTATCGTAGCAAAGTTCAATTTTTAGTGTCTTTTCATCAACTGCTTTCGCACCTAACTCAAGATTAATCAAATCGCCACTATGAATTTCTTTACCGTTTTTAATACAGTAAAGCAGGGAAGCGTACGGTGCCGCAGTATCAAAGCTTAGTGCACGTTTAAAGCCAAATTCAAAGTCATAAGCTGTAAGCTTTGTGCCGTCTTTCCATTTAGCATCATCTCTTAAGGTGAAGGTGTATGTAAGCCCTTGTTTTTTATAGCTTTTTGCTACACCATAGGTTAGTTCGCCTTTTTCATCAAAACGCATTAAACCCTCGTATAGGTTTTGCGAAATTAAAATCTCAACATCGCTTTTTGCGGTTTGTGGGTCAAGTGTGCGAGGGGTTTCATCAAGTTGAAAATATACGTAAGCATCATCGTTACTTCTGCAAGCCGCAAGCGGGAGTAATAATGTAACGCAAAGTAGAAGTGAAATTATATTAAAAAACGCTTTCATTTTTCGTTTCCTTTCGAAATTATGCCACCAATTATACTATATTTTTTTGAAAAATTCAATAATTCTTGCTTATTTTATAAAAAGTAATGTTTTTTATAGATAAATATACTATAAATAATAAAAAACCTTTGCAAAATACAGTCCAATATGTTATAATCACAATGTATATGCGAGCACTATATATAGTATAGTCGCGTATGGTAATTATCTTATAGGAGGATTTGTTAAATGCTTAAAAAAATCAGCACACTCCCTTTTAAGGGAACACCTGAACAGGAAGCAAAGCTTAAAAGTATTATCGATGCAAATAAGCACGATAAGAGCTTGTTAATGGCAGTAATGCAACAAGCACAAGACGTTTATGGCTACCTTCCTATTGAGGTGCAAACTATGATTGCTGAAGGTATGGATGTTCCGCTTGAAAAGGTATACGGTGTTGCAACATTCTATGCACAGTTTTCATTGTCACCTAAGGGTGAGTACAACATTTCAGTTTGCCTTGGTACAGCTTGTTACGTTAAGGGTTCAGGCGACATCTTTGACAAACTTAGCGAGCGCTTAGGTATTGGCGCAGATGAATGTACCGAAGATGGTAAATTCTCACTTACCGCTTGCCGTTGTATCGGTGCTTGCGGTCTTGCACCTGTTCTTACAGTTAATGAAGAAGTTTACGGCCGTCTTACTGTTGACGACGTTGACGGTATTCTCGAAAAATACGGTTTTAATAAATAAACCGAGAGGATAATGTTTGTATGAAAATCAGTACAATTAAAGATTTACTCGAAGCCGAGGTTGTTTGCTGTGAAGAAGAACTTGGCGCTCACGTTTATTCCGCTTGCGGAAGTGATATGATGAGTGACGTTCTTGCTTACGTTAAAGACCAAGCTGTTTTGCTTACAGGTCTTGTAAATTCACAGGTTATCAGAACAGCTGAAATGATGGATATGAAATGTGTCGTATTCGTGCGTTCAAAAAATCCTACTGCCGAAATGATTTCTTTAGCGCAGGAAAGCGGTATTGTTTTATTGGCTTCTAAAAAACGTCTTTACGAGGCATGCGGTATTTTATACAGCAACGGTCTTGTAGGAAATAGAGCTAAAAATGTCTGATGCTTTAAAATTTCACTTTGAAGTTGACGGTAATGATTTTACATCTGCAGGTCACGCTTCAGTAATGGTGAAAAAGAATTTGAGGCAGTTAGGGTTGCCACCCGAAAAAATCAGGCAGGTTTCCATAGCAATGTATGAAGGCGAAATCAATATGGTTATTCACGCGGGCGGCGGTGTTGCCGACGTTAGCGTAACCGAAGATTATGTCGAAATCGTCTTGAAGGATAACGGTCCCGGTATTAAGGATATTGAACAGGCAATGCAGGAAGGCTTTTCTACCGCAACTGAAAATATCCGCTCTTTAGGGTTTGGCGCAGGTATGGGTCTTCCCAATATGAAGCGTTATTCCGATTTTATGGAAATCGACTCGACCGTTGGTGTTGGTACAACCATCACAATGCGTGTAAATATTTAATTTTCGGCAGGTAAGTTTATGAACACATACGAGCATTCAGTTTTTTTAGATGTCGAAAAATGTACCGGCTGTACTACTTGCTTAAAGCATTGTCCAACTGAAGCGATTCGCGTTAAGGATGGTCATGCCGTAATTGATGAAGGACGCTGTATTGATTGCGGTGAATGTATAAGAGTTTGTCCTCACCACGCGAAAAAAGCAAAATGCAATGCGCTTTCGCAAATGGATAAATTTAAATGGAAGATTGCACTTCCTGCACCGACCCTATACGGTCAATTTGAAAATTTGGATGATGTGGATTACGTTCTTGACGGTCTTTTAAAGCTTGGCTTTGACGATGTTTTTGAAGTTTCTGCGGCGGCTGAACTTGTTTCGGCTTATACCCGTAAATATTTAAAAACCGAAGCCATTACAAAGCCCGCAATAAGCTCGGCTTGCCCTGTGGTAACACGTCTTATTGCTTTAAGATTTAGGTCGCTCACAGATAATATAATTCATATGCTCCCTCCTATGGAGGTTGCAGCGGATCTTGCCCGTCAAAAGGCAAAGCAAGAACATCCTGAGCTTTCAGATGATGAAATAGGCGTATGCTTTATTTCACCTTGTCCTGCAAAGTCAAGCTACGTTAAAAACGGCTTTGCAGATTACAAGAGCAAGGTTGATATAGTTGTTCCAATAAGCGACATTTATTTTCAACTTATTAGTGTGATGTCACACGGTAGCGATATTAAATCGCTTTCAAATTCGGGTATCATTGGTATCGGTTGGGCTTCATCAGGTGGTGAGGCAACTGCAATTTTCAACGAAAGCTATTTAGCGGCTGACGGTATTGAAAACGTTATTAAAGTTTTAGACCAACTTGAAAACGGTGATTTTCCAAATCTTGATTTTATTGAGCTTAACGCTTGTCCAGGCGGTTGTGTGGGCGGTGTTTTGACAATACAAAATCCCTTTATTGCAAAAGCGCGACTTCAGTCGTTAAGACGTTATCTTCCAGTTTCGGAAAATTTTGTCAAGGATGACGGCGGTTATATTCCCGACGGTTTCTTGTTTGATAATTTACCGGTATATCAGCCAATTTCACGTCTTTCCGACAGTATGGCAGAATCTATGCGTATGCTGTCCGACATTCAGCGTATAAAGGGTGAGCTTCCGGGGCTTGATTGTGGCTCTTGTGGGGCTCCAACCTGTCGAGCATTAGCAGAGGATATTGTTAAAGGTTTGTCTGATATTGACAAGTGCCTTATAAAGAAATGTAAAGATCTGGGGTGCTCAAAATGACAGTAAACGATTTGCTTTTAAATGAAAATTTTACGGCAATTACATTACCTGACGGTGAGCGCGAAATTTCTGATGTTTATATCGGCGACCTTTTAAGTTGGGTTATGGGTCGTGCCAAGCCCGACGATGCTTGGATAACGATTATGTCCAATGTAAATATTTTGGCTGTTGCTTCTTTGGTAGATACCGCTTGTATCATTTTGGCAGAGGGTGTTACAATTGATGATGAAATCAAAAACACCGCTGTTCAAAAAAATATTAATATTATTTCTACCGAATTTAGTGCTTTTGAAGCGGCAGTTTCAATTAATGATTTACTATGAAAAAATACTTTTACGATTTACATATCCATTCTTGTTTATCACCTTGCGGTGACGATGAGGCAACACCTGCATCAATTGCAGGTATCGGTAAGCTAAACGGTTTAGATATTATGGCGTTAACCGACCATAATACGACTAAAAATTGTCCTGCTTTTTTTGAAGCGGCAAACGCTTACGGTATAATACCTATTGCGGGGATGGAACTTACCACTGCAGAAGATATCCATATGGTATGTTTGTTTAAAAACCTTGATGATGCCAACGCTTTTGATGAAGCGCTTGACAGTTATCGAATTCCAATTCCAAATCGACCCGATATTTTCGGTAGGCAGCTTATAATGGATGTGGATGATAATATAATCGGTGAGATAGACAATATTTTATCGTTTGCGACTAATTTGTCTTTTGATGATGCACCTGCGTTAGTGGAAAGCTTTGGCGGTATTTGTTATCCCGCACATATTGATAGACCATCAAACTCGGTTATTGCAGTGCTTGGTGCGTTTCCGCCTGAAAGTAAGTTTACTTGTGCAGAGCTTCATTTAAAAGAAAAAATCATCGATTATGCGGTTATGGCACAGTTAACTGAAGATAAATTAATTTTCAGTTCTGACGCACATCAACTGTTAGATATTAAGGAAGCGGTTGATTATATAACTCTTCCTGATGATGAAAACGTTGTCGAAAATCTTTTCAAAGCTTTAAAGGGGATATTATGAAAGAATTATCACTTAATATTCTTGACATAACCGAAAATTCGGTTAAAGCGGGGGCAACCCTTACCGAAATTAATATTTCGGAAAATGAAAACGATTTAATTTTAACCATTACCGATAACGGTCACGGTATGACAAGCGAAATTCTAAATTCGGTTACTAATCCGTTTACAACAACTCGTACCACCCGAAAGGTTGGTATGGGAATACCGCTTTTGAAATTAGCGGCCGAACAAACGGGCGGGGAAGTGGTTATAACTTCTAAACACGAAAGCGAGTTTCCCGATAGTCACGGTACAATCGTAAAAGCTACTTTTTATAAAAAACATATTGATTTTACGCCGCTTGGCGACGTAGTTTCAACAATTACAACTTTAATTCAAGGGCATCCCGATACTGATTTTCTCTTTGTTCATTCTATAAATGATAATCAAGTTTTACTTGATACAAGAGAACTTCGTGAAATGCTAGAGGGTGTACCACTTGATACTTATGAAGTAATTAAATGGATAGAGGGATATTTAAATGAACAATATTCCGAAATTCTTAAATAGTATTATGAAAGGATGACTTAAAATGAAATCTTTAGCTGAATTACAGGCAATTAAAGAAAAAATGAAGGACAAGGTTGTTCTTCGTGAAGGTACTAACGCTACACGCGTTGTTGTAGGTATGGCTACTTGCGGTATCGCAGCAGGTGCAAGACCCGTTCTCAGCACTTTTGTTGAAGAAGTAAACGCATTAGGTCTTATGGATACTGTTACCGTATCTCAAACAGGTTGTATCGGTCTTTGCCAATACGAACCCATCGTTGAAATCTTTGAAGCAGGTAAAGAAAAGGTTACCTACGTTAAGATTGACGCTGATAAGGCAAAGCGTATTGCTAATGAACATTTAAAGGGTGGCAAGATTGTAGTTGAATATACAATCGGTGCTAACCAGTAAAATTATTGGAGGTAAAAAAACATGATTCGTGCACATGTCTTAATTTGTGGCGGTACAGGTTGTACTTCTTCGGGCAGTGCTTCAATTCAAAAGGCCTTTGCTGAAAATCTTGAAGCTTTTGGTCTTGCTGAAGAAGTAAAACTCGTTCAAACCGGTTGTTTCGGTCTTTGCGAACTCGGTCCCGTTGTTATCGTTTATCCCGAAGGTACTTTCTATAGTCGTGTATCTGTTGACGATGTAAAAGAAATCGTTGAAGAACATTTGCTTAAAGGTCGTAAGGTTGAACGCCTTGTTTATGATGAAACAGGCGATGAAGCTCCTGCTATTGAAGGCAACGTTGCTTTAGGCGATACTGTTTTCTATAAATCACAAAACCGTGTAGTTCTTCGTAACTGCGGCGTTATCGACCCTGAAAATATTGAAGAATATATCGCTATGGACGGTTATGCTGCTTTAGGTAAGGTATTGACCGAAATGAAACCCGAAGAGGTTATTCAGGTTGTTAAGGATTCAGGTCTTCGCGGTCGTGGCGGCGGCGGTTTCCCAACAGGTCTTAAGTGGTCTTTGACCGCTCCTAACCAAGCTGACCAAAAATACGTTGTATGTAATGCCGACGAAGGTGACCCCGGTGCATTTATGGACCGTTCCGTTTTGGAAGGTGACCCCCACTGCTTAGTAGAAGCTATGGCTATTGCAGGTTATGCTATCGGCGCAAGCGAAGGTTACGTTTACGTACGTGCTGAATATCCTATCGCTGTTCAACGTTTACAAAAGGCAATTGACGAT
This sequence comes from Acutalibacteraceae bacterium, assembly GCA_045632165.1. GTDB lineage: Bacteria > Bacillota > Clostridia > Oscillospirales > Acutalibacteraceae > UBA737. The sequence continues at coordinate 9,096 of JAZQWD010000169.1, forward strand.
GCTCGTGCTTACGGTCTTTTAGGTAAAGATATTTTTGGCACCGGCTTCGATTTTGATCTCTTTATCCGTCTTGGTGCAGGTGCGTTCGTTTGCGGTGAAGAAACTGCTCTTATGACCTCTATCGAAGGTAACCGCGGTGAACCCAGACCCCGTCCTCCTTATCCCGCAGTTAAGGGTCTTTTCGGTAAACCCACCGTTGAAAACAACGTTGAAACCTTTGCTAATATTCCTCAAATTATCCTTAAGGGTGCTGATTGGTTCGCATCAATGGGTACCGAAAAATCAAAGGGTACTAAGGTATTCGCTCTCGGCGGTAAAATTGAACACACAGGTCTCGTTGAGGTACCAATGGGTACAACACTTCGAGAAATCGTTGAGGAAATC
>JAZQWD010000170.1:0-21946 GCA_045632165.1 Acutalibacteraceae bacterium
TAGGGGAAATGTCGCAAAGCGACAAAGGGGTAATGGCGAAGCCGTAACCTCGACTGCCCGTCACAATTCTACTATATTCGCGGACAGTCCGGGAGGCCTGTCCCTACAATGTGCCTCCAATTTAACCGAGCGATAAACCCCAATTTAAATAAAAAATGCGGCAGAAGTTTTCTTCTGCCACATTTTTTATTATTTATTATTTACCGAGTGGCTTTAAAAGCTTTGAGGTTAAACCGTGCATACCAAAACAGAATGCATAGCGGTCAATTGAGTTCTTAAGCTGATAGTTAACGTAAGCTTCACCGTCAACGCCAACCTCTTTAAGGTTTTTAAGCATCTTTTCGATTTCTGCCTTAACAGCGGGGGTTTCATAAGTGTAGTGACCGCAAATATCGGTAATTTGAGCGGTAAGCTCTTTGTCCTTTAAAACTTCCTCAACGGTAGCTTTTGCGGTGTCACCAACCATCCATTTTCTCCAGCGTTCGCTTCTTACAGCATCAATTGCCATTTCTTCAGCTACTTTAGATTGTTTATCCTTAGCAACGGTTCTTTCTTCAACCTTTGCGAGCTCTAAATAAGCGCGGGTTTCAACAGTACCGAATTCGGGCGCAACGTTCATTGCGGTAATGTCCAAAACGGGGTGTTCAAGCAAGATTTTATCGCTTAAGTAGTCACCATTATGTTCCTTAACGCCAACACCGTGTTTTGCGGCATTAGCCGAAAGTAAAGCGGCATTTTCGCGGTTAAAGTTACCAACGTTTTCAGTAAGGCGGGTTAAGGTGCCAGTTTGACCAACAACAAATTCGGGTGCTTTAATACCCTTTTCGGCAAGCTTTTCAACCAAGGTGTCAATAAAGCTTGAGAAAGCGTCAACTGAAGTAAGACCGCCGTTGGTTTCTTCGGTGCCTGCTTCGTAGCCGATTTCGGGAAGACCCTTTTCTTTGCGGAATTTTTCAAGCTCGTCAATAATTTCAACAGTACGGTCGATAACCAAATCGAACGGAACGGTACCCATAGCAAATTCGGGGTCCTTTGTGGGGTCAATATGTAAGAGGTCAAAGCCGGCTTCCATATCGTGCTTGTAAGAACGAATGCAACGAGCCATTGCTTCATCAACATGAAGACCTGCCTTGCGTTCTTCGTCACGTTGCCAAGGACCGCCGTGGTCACGGCAAAGGTAACATAGACCCGTAAAGCCAATTTCTTCTTCTACTGCCTTAACGTCAGCAACAAAACGGTCTTGGTCCCAACCCATAACGTAACCGTGACCGAATTCGTCACTGTCAACTTGGTTACGGCTGGCAATTAGCATAATCGGAAAATCCTTTTCTTGAGCAAGCTCTAAAACGGCTTTAATAAGCGGCTTTGACATAGGGCCGATACCTAAAGTGGTAAACTTTTCGCCCTGTGCTTTTAAAATTTTAACCGCTTCCATCATTTCGGTAATTGTGATTTTATTATTCATTTAAAGACACCTCTTAATCAATGATTTGTAAGTAATCAGCATAAGGAACCTTCTTAATGGGGGTAAGACCTGCCCAAGCGGCAAATTCCTTAATTTCGTCGGTATAGTCACCAACAACCAAGGGGAAGTGGTGCTGGAAGCCGGTAACAAGAATAGTGTTAAGTAAATCCTTCGAGCTGATTGCTTCACCGTTGAGGGTTAAGTTACCGCACCAGCCACGACTACCGTGGAAGGAGAACTTATCGGGAAGCATAAATTCGCCGCCCATATGAATCATCTTGTCGCATTCGCCCGACAAACGCATAACGGTAATGGGGTTATCGTCAAATACCATGTCACGTGCAACACCGCAACGAGCAGTTAAGCCCTTATTGGGCTCGTGAGCCATACCGCTGTAGTTACAGCCAAGCTTGTAGCCGTTCTTTTGACAATATCTTGCCGCAGCGGGGCCACAGTGCCATAAAAGTACGGTTTCGTCCTTTTCGTCAAATGCCGAAAGGTCCATAAGAGTAGTAACGTCACCGCCCGAGATATACTTAAGCGCAAGCATACTTACAGCCGACAAAACGTCACCCTCGCAAGCCATAACTGTGCCTTCATCGTTAAGCTGACCGATAACCGAGCAAATAGAATATTGGAAGTCGTCCTGGAACTTGGGCCAGCAAGAAACTGCCAAAGCGTCGTAATTATTTTCGGCAATAAATTCTTTATATGCCTTATAGAAGCGTGCGCTAACCTCAAGTGTCTTTTTAGCGGCTTCATCTGCATAACCGCAAGAGCAAGCAACCATATTATCCATAATGGGCTTAATTTCGTCAATTGAATAAGACATTGCCTTATCCTTAAGTTCGCTGTATTCGTGAAGTCTGTTAAAGTAAATACCTTCAAAGCGCTTGTTTAAATTTCTTTCATCGTCATATAAATCGTTAAAGCCGGGAGCAACGCCGCCAACAAGACCGATTCTTGCATTTTTGAGGTTTTTAATAGCGGTCAAAGCACGAACGGTAATTTGTAAGCGACGAGTGAATTCAGCGTCCTCGCCATAGCCGTAGAACCACTTAATCTTAATTTTATAATCTCTAAGATAATGAGCAACAATACCCATGTGCATATTGATACTGCAAAGTGAGTTAAAGGGCACTGCACCTTCAATAGCTTCGCCTTCGGGAATTGCCCAAAAGCCAACGTTAGCATTTTGAATTTTCGCAAAAACAGGTGCGATTTGACCTGCGGTGTAAGAGGTGTGTTGAACCATAAGGAAGTCGATTTTTTCTTCCTCCATTACCTTAACCGCCTTAACTGCGTCTTCCCTAACGATTACGGTATCGGGATAAACGACCAAATCAAAGCCCATTGTTTCAGCGTGCTTTTTCATCGCCTCGGCGCAAGCGTTAAAAGCGGCTTCCTTGTTACCGGGGAAGCTTAACTGACTTGTGCCAACTAAACCGATTTTTAATTTTAACATTAATATTTCCTCCCATAAAGAAAATTTTGTTTATTTATTAAACGCCGACTGAAAAGTGCGGCAAAATTACCTAATTTTCCGAAAATTCAAGCCCATTTATTACCCTATCAGAAGCACAGAGTGCGGCACCAACTGCGGCGGCTTCGTTTTGAAGTTCTGAAATCACAATTTCGGGACATTGACCGTATAATAAATCACGTACCACCTTTTGAGCATCGGGCAAAATCAAATCAAGATATTTTGAAAATTCACCGAAAATAACAATTTTTTCGCTGTTTAAAAGACTTATCATACTGTTAAAAGCGAAACCGAGCGCCATTGCCTGATGCTTAAATATTTTAAGCGCATCTTCATCACCCGAACGAGCCAAATCAGCAATTTCATCACAGCTTAATTTTTCACCCGTAAGTTTAAAATACTCACGCTTAATATAATTTTTGCTGATAATACTATACAGTAGCCGATAGCCGTTTTCTTCGTCGGGAACAGCAATTGTACCGATTTCACATTTGCGGGCATTAACCCCCGTAAACATTTCGCCGTCTAAAAGCGCGGCAATACCTATGCCTTGGTGGTCAAGACGCAAAAGCGCAACGTTTTGCACCTTATCATCCCTTAACGAACCGTAAAAACGTTCAGCATATAAAAGACAGTCAGGGTCATGCAGCACAAGCGCGGGAATATTAAATTTATCATATAGCAACTTGCCAACAGGTACGTTTTTCCAACCGTCAATCGCCCTAATACCCTTTGAAATACCCTTTTCGGTATCAACGTCACATTGCATAGCGATCGAAATTTCAATAATCTTTCGCTTAGGATTATCATATATCGCTTTTTTAACGAGCGAAAACAAGGTTTCAATAGCGGTGTTATAATCTTGTTTTTCGAAATTGGCTTGGTATTTATTAATAACTCTACCCTTTAAGTCGCAAACAACGGTTAAAACACCGTCATTATAAAAGTCGACACCGATAATATAATTATCATTGATATTAATATCCAATTCCTCGGGCTTTCTACCCACAACGGTTTCTTGCTTACCAACCGTCATAACGTAATTTTCATTAACCAAAAGGTTTGAGATAAAAGAAATTTTACCCCAACTAAATCCGGTCTTGTCCTGAAGCTCGCGTTTAGAAATAGGACCGTTATATTTAATTTCGGACAACACCTCACGAATACTATCCTGTCGAAGCTGTGTATTACCTTTCATTAATATCACCCTCACAAAGCCAAACGGCCGCTTCATATAAATTTTTTGCTATAAAAACGGGCTCATAATCCGCCCATTTATCGCGGTCAATACCGAGGGACTCTTCTCCTCTGCCCGTAAGCACCAAAATAAGCTTACAGCCCATCTTACCGCCCGACGCCATATCGCTCCAACGGTCACCGATAACGTAACAATCGTTTAAATCAAGCCCGTACTTTTCCCTTGCTTGCTCTAAAAGTCCCGTTTTCGGCTTGCGGCAGTTACAGTTATCCCCATTATCGTGAGGGCAAATAAACCAGTCCCTTGCCCCGATTTCTGAAAATTCAGCGGCAAAATCATAACCGCCGTCCTTTTTACGGGCAATACAGGACTGATTTGTGAAAATAAAAGGCGCAAAACCGTTTTTATTTAAAAGCTCAAACGCTTCGCGTGTACCCTCGTAAGGGTAATAATCCTGCGGAAATTCTACGTAATAATCCCCGCCCATTGTACCGTCACGATCAATAAAAACTGCCTTCACCTTTTACACCACCTTACTTATCTAACTACATTATATCAAATATTGATATTTTGTCAATATAACAAAATTGTCTAAATAAAATAAGCAGCCGTAAAAACGACTGCTTAAAATATAAAATTATTTAATTTCGGGAAGAGATGCCGCAGCAACAGATTGACCTACGCGACGAGCTTTTTCGTCAGGAATATGTAATTCGCATTTCTTTGCAAGCTCGGGGAATTCTTCGTTAATAACCTTACTTGCGCGATCGAGGATAATTTCGCCGCCCTTACCCGAGGTTACACGGCCCATAATCAGCACGTGCTTAATATCGTAGAAAATGCTGTAATAAGCGATTGCATAACCGAAATAAACACCAATGGTATCGTAAATAGCAGCAGCACGGGGGTCATTTTCTTCCATAAGACCTTGAACAACCTTAAGCTTTTCAGCGGGAGAAAGTGATTCGTCAAGCTCGATACCTGCAGCAGGAGCAAGCTTAATTACACCGTCTTGTGAGAAGTACTTAACGCCGCAACCGTAGTCGCCCGACCATTCGTCAACCATAGCATCCTTTGAGAAGTCAACGGGAGCGAAAGCAAATTCGTTAAGCCAACCTGTAATATTACCTGCGTTGTCAACGTAACCTGCGGCTTCGCTGGTACCCATAGCGATACCTAAAACGCCGTTATCTTCAAGTGACATAGCGCCTGCCAAAGCGGTAACGTCACCGTCGTTTGCAACTTCAAGCGGAACGTCACCAAATTCCTTAGCGATGTCGATATACATGGTCTTAACGCGCTTTTCAAATTCGTCCTTGGGAACCTTAATGAAAAGTGACGCAACCATTATCTTATTATCAATATAAACACCTGCGGAAGAAACACCAATAGCATCAACACGAGGCATATGAGCAGCAGCCGACTTCATAGCCGACAAAATTCCGTCATATTGATATTGAGGGTCAGCGTTAAGCTTGGGGAACCATACAACCTCTTCGCTGTAAACACTTTCGCCGTTAATAACAGCCGAAACCTTACGGTCAGAGCCGCCTGCATCAAAACCGATACGGCAACCGTCTAAATGACGGCCAACGGGAGCAGCGCCTTCGTTATCCTTGGGAGCTTCTTCAATAGGAGCCCAAACAACTTCAAATTCTTTTTCGTAAACGCCTGCCATAAAGTCGTTATCGAAAGCACGAGCGCCGTCTTTAGCGTATGCTTTAGCGATACCTTCATAAATGGTTTTAGAGCCGGCAATAATTACCTTATAACCACCGCGGAACCACAAAAGTGACTTCACGATACGTTCAATCATATCAATATTTTCTTGGTCTTTACCTGTGCCTTCGGGGAAAACAACAGTCTCGAAAGTAGAAACATAACCGTTATTGCGTTCAATACCGATTACGAGTTTTTCACCGCCTGCGGTCTTGGCAGCGGCAACGAAATCACGGTAAACAACCGACATCGGCATAAAGCCGGGATCAAGTTTAGCATCAAATTTAAGCTTCATATCTTACTTCTCCTCCAATAATGGTTTTAAGTATATTAAAGTCACCGTCGGTGATAATAATATCGGCATCTTTGCCTGCTTCAAGTGAGCCCTTGCGGTCATCGGCACCGATAGCACGTGCGGGTGCAAGTGAAGCAGCGGAAACGATTTTCCAGAAAGGCAAATCGGTATTATCTCTAAAATTCTTAACAGCGTTGTTAAGCTTTAAAACGCTACCTGCTATTGTGCCGTCCGTCAAAAGGCACTGAATACCCTTAACGATAATGGGTTGACCACCTAAGGTATATTCGCCGTCGGGCATACCGCCCGCACGGGTACAGTCGGTAATAAGCACAAGGTTATCACCCTTAATACGTGCGATAAGCTCGAAAAGACCCTTATGTACGTGGAAGGTGTCGGCAATAAGCTCGGTAGTAACGTTTTCTAAAAGACCTGCGCCTACAACACCGGGGTTGCGGTGGTGAAGGGGTGTTTGAGCATTAAAAAGATGGGTAACGTGGGTTGCACCTGCGACAATACCTGCCATCGACTGCTCAAAGGTAGCATCGCTATGACCGATAGAAACCCTAACGCCGCATTTTTCGCAAATTTCTTTAATAGCTTCACAGCCACCCTCCATTTCGGGAGCCATAGTAGCAACTGAAATAATATCGGCATTATCAATAATAAACTGTGCATCGGGCTTTTTGATATGCTCGCCCGCTTGCGCACCCTTTTTGTTAGGGTTAATAAAGGGGCCTTCGAGGTTTACACCCAAAATTTCAGCGCCTTCCCAGGTTTTGCTCTTTTCTTTAAGTGAACGCACAACCTCTAAAGCGGTGTTAATTTCTTCAGCGGATACGGTCATAGTAGTCGGGCACCAAGAGGTAACGCCGTTTTTCATAATACCGTTTGCCATTGTAAAAATGCCGTCTGCCTTACCGTCGGAGGTATCTTCACCCAAATAGCCGTGAATGTGAATATCTACAAGACCGGGGGCAACGTAGCCGCCGTTTGCGTCAATTACTTCTGCACCCGCGGGAATTTCTTCCTCGGTTGTAAATCCGCAAATCTTATTATCATAAGCCAAAACAACGTTTTCTAAAATTCCGTCAGGTAAAATATATTTTCCGTTTTTGATATATTTCATCATAATACCTCCTATTCTAGTTTAAGTATAACATTTCGACCGTCAATTACAATAGGATTATTATGAAATTTTATATATAATCTAATATTTTGTTTACTTTTATTATCACATTTGGTATAATAACTTTAACTAATAAAAGAAAGTGGTTTTTTTATGTATTATATTGGTGTAGATTTAGGCGGCACAAATATTGCCGTTGGTCTTTTAGATGAAAGCTTTAAAATTATTGCAAAGGAAAAATGCCCCACCAAAACCGAACGCGACATAAGCGAAATTATGGACGATATGGGTGCGCTTTGCAACACCCTTATGAAAAATAACAACCTTACACCCGATGATATTGCATATATCGGTATCGCTACCCCCGGTTCGGTTTTACCGCCTCAGGGTATGGTTGCCTACTCAAACAACGTAAAAATGCGCAACTACCCCATTTCGGCTGAACTTTCGGCACGCACCGGCGTTAAAAAGGTTTACGTTGAAAACGATGCTAACGCTGCGGCGCTCGGCGAAGCAATTATGGGCGCAGGTAAAGGCAACGACAACGTTATTATGATCACTCTCGGCACAGGTGTTGGCGGCGGTATTGTTATTAACCGCAAGCTTTATTCGGGCTTTAACTTTGCTGGTGGCGAGCTTGGTCATACCGTTATCAAAACCGACGGCAGACAATGTAGCTGTGGTCGCAAGGGCTGTTGGGAAGCATACAGCTCGGCAACAGGTCTTAAAAATATCACCAAAGACAAAATGTTATCCACAAAGGATACTATTATGTGGGAAATGGTTGAAAACGATCTTGAAAACATTAGCGGTCGCACCGCTTTTGATGCTGCAAAGCAAGGCGACAAGGCAGGCAAAGAGGTTGTTGACGAATATATCTATTACCTCGCATGCGGCATTGCAAATATGGTAAACATTTTCCAACCCGACGTGCTTTGCATCGGCGGCGGTGTTTGTGGCGAGGGTGATTATCTCTTAAAGCCCCTTACCGAGCTTGAAAGAAGCCAAGAATACGGCAGTGCTACCCGTACTCGATTTACCGAAATCAAAATTGCTGAACTTGGCAATGATGCAGGTATCATCGGCGCAGGTCTTTTGGGACAATAATCTATTAAAAATCAAAGAGCTCACGTTTTCGTGAGCTCTTTTTCTATTAGGTTTATAATTCTTCAATTTTAACACATTCGGTTAATAAATCCGTATATTGAAGCGAATAACTTATCGGTCTTTCAAGGTCAATTTGTTCAATCATAAAAATATGCGGATAAACTCCCTTTATAACACAAACAGCGTTTTCTAAATGAATTCGCGGATGTGAAAGTATGATTGAAACGTGAATTTTATTTCCTTCTAAAAACAATTCGTTAATTCTGGCTTTAATTCTTTCCATTGCAGTCATTAAAACATATCCTCCTTTTACCGTTTTGACAGAGAGATGTCCAAACGATAAACCGACCGATATACTTAATGTGTTATATCCGTTGGAAAGCACTCCCGTGGCAATTATATTGCTTTATAATTGTAACACACTTTTTTAAAAATTTCATATACTTTTTTATTTTTCCATAACAATTTTATATAATTCCTCGGCGGCAAGGCGCACCTTAGCAACACTTACTGATTTATCCTTAGGGAAGCAATAATAAAGCACCTTCGAGTTACCGATACAAACCATATCGCCAATTTCGTACCAATAATAATCGGAATAAAGTGAATATGAAAGTTCAGGTGCTTGAAGGTAATTTATCGCACCGTTACATCCCGTTAATTTAAAGCCGTTATTATCGTGAATAAGATGACCGCTACCCACGTTATAAATTGCCTTCATATCGGTAAGCACGTAAATATCTACGTCGCAGTCAAGTTTATATGTACCGTCTAGCAGTTCTTGTCTTACCGCTTGTCTTTCATAATTGTACCAATCGGGAATATGTGAAAATTCGGTTTCGCCGTTTTGTGCTTTCATAAAACCGTAATCACTAAGCTCCCACACCTTGCCGCAGGCATTACAAGTAAGGGTTGTCCCCTCACCCACCGTTTGACCTTCAATACCACAGTGCGGGCACTTATACAAAACACGGTGAAGATAATCGGCCCTGAATTTTTCATCTATCTTAATTTGGTTTTCTTGTTGCCACTTAAAATTATCAAACTTAAACTGTTCGCCAATAATTTGGTTTATTTCTTCAAACGAAAGCTTTTCTATTTGTTCTTTTGTTAATAAACATTCAATTTCAGCCGAAATTTTAACCTTGCGCTTTTGAAGATTATTATAAAGCGGTTGATGTGCAAACGCACCCTTTGTGCTAATCATAACAACGGGCACACCTAACTTTTTAACAAGCTTACCAAGACTTTCGGGCAAGGTGGTTGCCGTACCGTCAAAGCTATAACTAGCTTCAGGATAAAGCAATACCGAAATTTTGTTTTTCTTTATACTATGAAAAATATCGCGCACCAAAACGCTGTCGCTTACAAACTTTTGGGTAGGAATACAGCCAATAGTTTTCATAAGTAAATTTTTACCCACAAACCCATCAGACGTCATAATAATGCTGTATCTTTTCGGCCATAAAATTGTTGATGCAATTTGTAAATCAACAAATGCCGAATGGTTCATAAGGTAAAGACAGGGTTCTTTTTTAGAAACCTTATCCATATTCTTTTTAGTATATTTAAACCCACGACCAAAAAGCGTGAAGAACGATAACACCCTTATAAGCGTTTGCATTACAAATAGCGGTTTTATCGGTTTTTGGTGACTTTTTTCAACAAGTGTTATTGCTTCTTCATAGCTTTTAACTTTAACCGTTGTTTTCATAGTTTTAACCCCTTAAAACTTCCTTTTATTAAATTTATTTTAACATAAAGACAAATTTCTCGCAATATATAAATTTTATCATATTTACATTTTGTGATTAATGTAATATAATTCACTCAAAGGAGTGGGTAATATGAAAAAATTTACTGGTTTTGAACACGGAATGGGTATTGGCGGTTGGCTTACCAATTATAAGCGCTTTAACGTTTTACCTCTTGACCGTCGCCTTTGCCTTACAGTTGGCGATATGGAGCATTTTGCAACCTATATCACCGAAGATGATATAAAATATATTGCCGAGCTTGGAATGGACCACATTCGCCTTGGCTTTGACCAAATAGTTTTTGAAGAATCACCCTATAACTACCGCGAAGAAATTTTCGGACACATTGACAATTTTATTTTGTGGTGCAAAAAGTATAACTTAAACGTTGTACTTAATATGCACAAGGCGGTTGGTAATTATTGCGATATTAAAGAAGAGGTTGAGCTTTTAGATGATGACGAGCTTCAAAACCGCTTTATTTCGCTTTGGCTTGCTTTTGAAAATCGCTACCACAGTGACAACAGTATTGCATTTGAGCTTTTAAACGAGGTGCGCGACGTTAACCCGCAAAAATGGAACGACCTTGCAGAAAAAACCGTTAATGCAATACGCGAGCTTAATAAAGACCGCTTAATTATTGTTGGCTCAACCTCTTGGAATAGTCCACACACTTTGCGCCATTTAAAGCTTTTTGATGATGAAAAGGTGATTTACACCTTCCACACCTACGACCCGTTTGAATTTACACATCAGCAGGGTGTGTTACAAGCAGCACCCCTTTACTACAACCGAAAAATGCCTTACCCTTGTGATATTGAACGCTACCGTGATTATCATAAAACGGTATTTAATAATCAAAACGCATACCCAAATTATGAAAAAATGGATATTAACCATATTCGCCAGTCACTTAAACCCGCTATTGCTTTTGTAGAACAAAATCCCGACAAAATTTTATGGTGCGGTGAGTTTGGTACAATCCGTCACGCTGATATTAAATGGCGCGAAAACTGGATGCGCGACGTTATAACCGTTTTGAAGGAAAATAATATTCCTTACTGCGTATGGAATTATTTAAGCACACCAAACGACGGTAACCGCTTTAGCTTGATTGATGATGATAACCGCAAAATTTTAAGTGATGAAATGGCTAAAATTATCAGAGGCGAAGTATGACAAGCGAAAATTCACTTTATTTATTACTGTCGGTATCCCTAACCTCGGGGCGAAATATTGCTTCTAAAAAAACCGCCGCTGATAATACCGCGCCGTCACATTTTTTCTTTTCCCAGGCAATGCTATTTTTAGCGGCCGATTTACTGCTAATATCATTTAGCATAACTTCTTTTTCGGCAGTTTCAACTACCACGCTTATATACGGCATTATTTATGGCATTTTGCTTATTTTATCACAATGGATGTTTACGCTTGCACTTAAAATCGGCAGCACGGCAATTTGCAGTGTTGTATATTCGCTTGGGTTTATTATTCCAACCGTATCGGGCGCAATTTTTTGGGATGAAGAATTCACCCTAACCGATTTATTTGGCCTTTTGTTAGCGCTTGTAACTATTGCTTTTACCGTAATCGGCAAGGAAAAAGGCGGAAAAACAAATAAAAACTTTATATTGCCAATTATAATTGCAATGCTTTCATCAGGTGGCTTGGGTATTATGCAAAAAGTTCAGCAAGGGTCGGCTTACGCTAATGAGCGAAACGTTTTTTTAACAATTGCGTTTACCTTAGCTTTTCTTGCTTCAATTATTGGTTTTTTATGTTGTAAAAGCAAGGCAAAAATCAAAAAGCGTAACGTTGTTTTCCCCTCTATTGCAGGTTTTTGCTTTGGCGGCGCAAACGTATTTAATACCATTTTAGCTGGTCGTATAAAAAGCGCGGCATTTTTCCCGCTTCAAAATATTTCGGTTATTTTGCTTTCAACTCTTTTAGGGATAATTTTATTTAAAGAAAAGCTTTCATTTAAAAACATAATGATAATAATACTTGGTGCTATAACCGTTATAGTTTTCAGTATATAAAAAATGCGAGGTGTAACCACCTCGCATTAATTTTTTAACGATATTTGAATGTTACTAAACCGTAAACCAAAATCACAAGTACAAAAATCGGCAAAATAAATTGCATATAAATACGCATCCAATTTTGAACCTTTAAGCCCTTACCGGTGTTGGCTTCTTCCTTGAAGTTTTTCCAACCCCAACCGAATTTCCAAGTACAGAAAACGATAAAGAGGAATGCACCAACAGGAAGCATAATAAAGTTAACTATAAAGTCTTCCAAATCAAGGAAGTTTGTACCCTTTGCGAAAGGAACAAAGCCCGACCAAACGTTAAAGCCAAGTGCACAGGGAAGTGAAAGCACGAACAAAGCAATACCGTTAATAAGGCAAGCTTTTTTACGGCTCCACTTAAACATATCCATACTGCAGGCAATAATGTTTTCGAATACCGCAATAACGGTTGAAAGCGCCGCAAAGGACATAAATACGAAGAAAAGTGTACCCCAAATTCTACCGCCGGGCAAGTTATTAAATACGTTAGGTAATGTGATAAAGATGAGGTTAGGACCTGCATCAACAGGGATATTGAATGCAAATGCAGCGGGGAAAATAATAAGACCCGAAGTAAATGCCACAAAGGTATCAAGCGATGCAACATTTACTGCCTCACCCAAAAGTGAGCGCTTTTTATCAAGATAGCTACCAAAAATAGCCATTGAACCGATACCGAGTGAAAGAGTAAAGAATGCTTGGTTCATAGCGCCAACCACAACCGAACCGGGATTATTATTTATAAACTTGTTCCAGTCGGGTAACAAGTAGAACTTAAGACCTGCATTACCACCCTTAAGGAAGCAGCTGTTAATTGCAAGCACAACCATAATTGCCAAAAGGGCTAACATTAAGTATTTGCTTACCTTTTCAACGCCCTTGTTCACGCCCAAAGCACAAACGCCTATACCGATAATTACGGCAATAGCCATATATAGCACCATTTGAATTGGGTCGGAAACCATTTCGCCAAATATATTTGGTACGGTTTCGGGTGTAGTGCCAACAAATTTACCACTTGCCATTTTAACGAAGTAGTTAATCATCCAACCGGTAACGGTGGTGTAGAACATCATTAAAATGTAGTTACCTGCAAAAGCAACGTAACCGTGCCAATGCCATTTTGAACCCTTGGGTTCCAACTGCTTGTACATTGCGGCAGGGCTTTTTTGCGAAGCGCGACCGAGGGCAAATTCCATTGTCATAACAGGAAGACCCATAACCACCAAAAAGAACAAATAAATAAGTACGAAAATTGCGCCGCCGTATTGACCAACCATCCAAGGGAATTTCCATACGTTACCAATACCAATGGCACAGCCGGCACTGAGCAATATAAAGCCCAGACGGCTCGAAAGTTTTTCTCTCTCCATAATAACCTCCTGAAGTTTTGATAACAATACTATAACATATTTTATTTTTTTATACAAGATTAAATTTTTTACTTGATTTTTTTATTTGTTTTTGGTATACTAATTGGGCGTTAATAAAACGTATGCAGAGATGGCTGAGCTGGTCTAAGGCGCACGATTGGAAATCGTGTGTACACTAATACTGTACCGAGGGTTCGAATCCCTCTCTCTGCGCCAAAAATAAAGGCTTACCTTTTGGTAAGCCTTTATTTTTTACTTTTGAACGGGATGAGAACCCGAAGGGTTCGGCGACTCGGTAACAACACCGCGATAGGTGGTGTTAACCGCCAAAGTCTCGAGCACGAAGGTTTTGTCGCTAACGGCTCGGAGCCGTCGACATAAACCGAGAGCGCAGAGTATCCCGTCACAATTAATTCCTACGTTTTTGGAAAAGGCATCAATTAATGCTATACTAAAATTATAAATGCAAAGTGAAAACAAAAAACACCTGATTACTCAGGTGTTTTTTCTTTAAGTATATTTTTAATAAACCATATACAAAACGGGATTGAAGTTAAAAAGGTTAAAATATCCGCTATTGGTTGGGTGATAAGTACACCGTCCATTTTAAAGAAAATAGGCAAGGTTAAAATTAGAGGTATAAAATATACACCCTGTCGGCAAGAAGCCAAGAAAGTAGCACCCTTTACGAAACCAAGAGATTGATACATCATATTAACGTATGACGAGAAGCCCAAAAGCGGAAGTGCAATACTGTGCATAAATAAAAGTCGCGCACCGATTTTTACAACTTCGGGATTTTCAGCACCGAAAAGATTCATAACCCCTGTCGGTACCGTCGCACAAAGTATAGCACCAAGTCCTGCCGCACACGACCCAAAAATTGTCGCAACGACAAATACCTTTTTAACCCTGTCAAGTCGTTTTGCGCCATAGTTGTAACCCGCAATCGGCTGAAAGCCTTGTCCCACGCCCAAAACTATTGAACGCAAAAAAATATAAACCTTGTTAGCAAGACTAACCGCTGCAACAGCGGCATCACCGTAAATTTTAACCCTTACGTTTAAAAGTGTGGTTGCCACACTGCCAAGCCCTTGACGGAAGACGGTCGGCGCACCTGTTTTAATAATAAGCCAATAATCCTTAAGATTGTGACTTAAATACTTAGGCGAAAGCTTAATAACACTCTTACCGAAAATATAAAACGACAAAGCCATTAAAAAGCTTATCGTTTGACTAATTGCGGTTGCAATAGCCGCGCCCCTTACACCAAGATCAAAGCCGAAAGGGAAAATAAAAATTGGGTCAAGCGCCATATTTATAAGCCCGCCCGCAATGCCAACAAGCATTGAAAATGTGGCTCGTCCCTCGGCACGTAAAAGCGGTCCTAATACAAACGAAGTGCACATTAAAGGTGCCGCTAATAAAATAACAAAGGCATAGTCACGGGCATAAGGTAAAATTGTTTTTGTCGCGCCGATAAGCATTAACAACGGGTCTAACGTGATAAGACAAATTATTGCAATTAAAAGCCCTAACACTAACCCCATTAAAACCGAGCTTGAAGCATACCGATTAGCCGCTTCATTATCCTTTTCGCCAAGCTTTCGCGAAACAATACTGCTGCCGCCCATTGAAACGCCAAAGCCGACCGACTGTATAATTGACTGTATTGAAAAAACAATACCCACACCGCCGATAGCACTTTCACCCAAGCTTGTTACAAAATACGTATCCGCCATATTGTAAATAGATGATAACAGCATATTTGCAACCGACGGAAGTGAAAGCGACACCAAAAGCCGAGTTATCGGGGTTTCGGTCATTTTCTTGTGTTGTAGTTCACTTGTGATTTTCTTCATTTTATTCATCTATATATTCAAATCTCTTAAAGGTTTTACCGTCACGGGTAATTTCTTCCTCCCACATTGAAAGCGGTCTTACCCAAATTTCACGTTCACCGTAAAGTGCTTTATAAACCACCATTTTTTCAAGTGTTTCACTATGGTTGGCAATAGCCAAAACTTCGTATTCATTACCCTTAAAGTGACGGTATTTACCAAGCTTCATTTTAAAAACTTCCTTCTTTGAAAAAGCCGCCCTTTCGGACGGCTTTTATTTAATCTTCACATCTGCAACGTGCGAAAAGCGCCGTAAATATTGCGGCAAGTAAAAGCACTATGCCAAAAATTGCAAGCGCAACAATATTTTCTGCTACGAAGGTTGCGATAAACGATCCAACCACCGCACCGATTAAAAGCGCTGCTAAAAATAAAGTTATACCTATTACCCAAGCGGTCACTTTAGAGCGACAGCCCATATTACAACAATTACATCTGTTGTCTAACATACATCTTCACCTTTAAAATATTATTGGTATTTAACCATTAACATTTTATGCGAAAACTGGACAATGGTTACTTCATAAATTCATACATTGCGCGGTAGCACATATAAACGTCAAACTTTGCGGTAGTTTCAAAAGGAGCGTGCATTGAAAGCACGGGAACACCTAAATCTATAACGTCAACACCCATATTTGCAATATATTTTGCAACGGTACCGCCACCGCCGATATCTACCTTGCCAAGCTCGCCGGTTTGCCAAACGATGCCCGCTTTATCAAGTAGACCCATAACAAATGCGGTATATTCTGCCGAAGCGTCACTTGTAGACGACTTGCCGCCCGCACCTGTATATTTAGTAACAACTACACCGTAGTTTACAAAGCTTGCGTTTTTGCGTTCCATAACCTCGGGGAAGGTGGGGTCAAGCGCGGCATTAACGTCAGCTGAAAGACACTTGGAATTACGAAGCGCAACAGTCGGGTCACCGCCCTGCATTTTAGCAAGGTCACCTATAAGAAAACGTAAAAAGTCAGACTGAAGACCTGTATTGCCGCAAGAGCCGATTTCTTCCTTATCGGCTAAAATTGCAATAGCGGTTTTTTCTGGAATACCAATATCTAAAACTGCGGTAAGCGCAGGGTATGCACAAACGCGGTCATCTTGACCGTAAGCGCCGATTAAAGAACGGTCAAAACCAATGTCGCACGCCTTGTAAGCGGGCACCATTGTAAGTTCAGCCGACAAGAAATCGCCTTCGGTAATGCCATATTTTTCGTTTAAAAGCTTTAAGATATTAAGTTTAACAAGCTCGCTGCCCTCGTCATCTCTAAAAGGGTGACTGCCAACCAAAACGTTAAGTTCTTCGCCCTTAATACCGTCGTGAAGGGTACGTTTGTCCTGTTCTCTTGAAAGGTGGGGCAATAAATCACCTATAACAAACTTGGGTTCGTCGTCTTTTTCACCAAGTGATACGTCGATAACGCGGCCGTCACGAAGCGCAAAAACACCATGAAGTGCTAACGGAGTAACCGTCCATTGATATTTTCTAATGCCACCGTAGTAATGGGTTTTAAAAAGTGCCAAATCGCTATCCTCATAAAGGGGATTGGGCTTTAAGTCAAGACGGGGTGAATCGATATGCGCGGCGGTAATATTAGTGCCGTTTTCAATACTATCTTTACCGATAACCGCAAAAGCGATAGTTTTACCACGGTTGTTAAAATAAACCTTGTCACCCGCAGCATAAGTTTTGCCGTACTCAAAAGGTACAAAACCGCAGTTTTCCGCCATTTTTATGGCTTCAATTACGGCTTCGCGTTCGGTCTTTGCGGCATCCAAAAATGCCTTATAACCCTCGCAATATTCGTCAGCTTTTGCCAAAACGAGGTCATCCTCAACAAGACGGCCGTTCTTTTTGGTTAAAAAAAGTTGTTCCTTTAATTCTTTAATATCACTCATATCTTTTCACCTATCAAATAAAATTTCTTCTAATAATTTTGTAAACTGATGCAAGAATTCACATTCATCGCCGTTATTATATAAAACATAGTCGGCTCTTTCAATGTAATATTCATCATCTTTTCCGGCATTCATACGAAGAAGCGCTTCTTCTTCGGTCAAATTATCCCTTTCTATAATTCGCTTCAAGCGAATATCTTTGTCAGCTAAAATAGCAATCGTCTTAAAGCAAACCTTATCTAATTCACTTTCAAAAAGTGTGGGGGCGTCTAATAAAGTATTACCATATTCAGCTTCTTTTAAAACCAGCACCTTTATAAAAGGAAAAATAGTATTATTTAAAAGTTCGGTTTTATCGGGTGAAGCAAATGCAATACTTGCAAGTTTTTTGCGGTTAAGAGTTCCGTCAGCATTTAAAATTTCATAACCGAACGCTTCACATAATGCCTTTAAACCCTCTGTTCCCTTTTCCACCGCTTCACGAGCAACTCGGTCACAATCGACAAGTGCCAAATTAAAATCAAAACAAGCCATCCAAAGAGAACTTTTACCTGCCCCCGTTGGGCCTGTTAAGCCAACTATAATACTCATATATTAATCACCTTAAAGGCCGCGGCGCGGATAAGTCGGTTATAAACCGCAAGACCGACACCCTCTTTTTCAGGTGCGTGAATAAACACACGCTCGGCGCCGAATTTATCAACCTCGCGAAGCACCGCAAAAATTGAGTGCGCCAAGCTTAATTTATCGTTAACGCTGCCGTAAATAAGCTTTGGGATTTTAATATCGCTTGCTTCTTCTTCAAAGCAAACCGCTACCGCATTTTCCTGCTTATTAACAAAATCGGCAAAATTATCACCCTCTACCAAAAAGGCGGTGGTTTTGGGGGCGTAATGCTTATATTTCATACCTGGGCTTTCTGCCTTATCCCCCGCTTTTAATTCGTTTAAAACTGCATCGGCAATTTCAAGGTTAGGCAAAAATTTTAAAAGTTGTTCATAGGTAACGGCACCGGGGCGAAGCAAAATCGGAGTTTCGCCAACAAGGGTAATAACGGTAGATTCAACACCAAAATCACAGTCGTCGCCCATTAAAACCGCATCAATTTTACCGTCTAAATCGTTAACAACGTGGTTTGCGGTTGTGGGGCTCGGTCTGCCCGAAACGTTAGCCGACGGTGCAGCAAGCGGCAAACCGCTTTTGCCGATTAAATCAAGCGCAACTTGGTTTGACGGCATTCTAACCGCTACGGTTAAAAGCCCTGCCGAAACGCTTTCGGCAATTTTATTTGTACGGTGAAGTACCATTGTTAAAGGACCGGGCCAAAAATTTTCAGCCAAAGTATAAACAATTTCGGGTATATCTTCGGCAACCTCTTTAAGCATTTCCATATCGCTTATATGAACAATAAGCGGATTATCTTGTGGCCTACCTTTTGCTTCAAAAACTTTGTTTATGGCGCTATTATCATAAGCGCTTGCGGCAAGACCGTAAACCGTTTCGGTAGGCATACCAACCACACCGCCGTTTTTTAAAATTTCGGCAGCGGTATTAATGCTATTATCATATTCGGTTTGGCTTACTGCAAGTTTTAGGGTTTTCATTTTAGTTTTCTTCCTCTGATTTTAACGCTTCGGTACGGTAATATGTGATAAGTCCATCAACGATTTCATCAATATCACCGTTTAAAATTTGGTCTAATTTATAAAGTGTAAGACCGATTCTATGGTCGGTTACGCGACCTTGCGGATAGTTATAAGTTCTAATTCTTTCGCTTCTGTCACCTGTACCAACCTGACTTTTACGGTCGGAAGCAATAGCTTCATCATGCTTTCTTTGTTCTTCATCAAAAAGGCGGGCACGCAAAATTTTAAGCGCCTTGTCCTTATTCTTAAACTGGCTACGTTCATCCTGACATTCAACAACAGTACCTGTGGGAATGTGGGTTACACGAATAGCTGATGAGGTTTTGTTAATGTGCTGACCGCCCGCACCTGATGAACGGAAGGTATCAATTTTAAGGTCGGCAGGGTTAATTTCAAGTTCAACTTCATCTGCTTCGGGAAGTACCGCAACAGTAACAGTAGAGGTGTGGATGCGACCCTGTGTTTCGGTGTCGGGAACACGTTGAACACGGTGTACACCGCTTTCATACTTAAAGCGCGAATACGCGCCGCTACCCTCAATCATAAAGCTGATTTCTTTATAACCGCCAAGCTCGGTTTCATTTACATTACTTATTTCGGTCTGCCAACGCTTTGATTCAGCATACATTGAATACATACGGTAAAGCGATGCCGCAAAAAGTGCCGCTTCTTCTCCGCCTGCACCACCGCGAATTTCAATAATAACGCTTTTTTCATCGTTAGGGTCTTTAGGCAATAATAAAATTTTAAGTTCATCAGCAAAAATAACTATATTTTCTTTTGCTTCTTTTAATTCTTCTTCGGCAAGCTCTTTAAAATCTTTATCAAGATTTGGCTCAGCCAAAATTTCAAGCGCTTCCTTTTCAGCATTTTTAGCGCCTACGTACTGCTTGTATTTTTCAACAATAGGGGTAAGGTCGCTATATTCCTTCATAAGCTTACGGAATAACTCATTATTCGACGCAACGTCGGGGCGGGTTAGTTCTATACCTATTTGTTCATGGCGGTTTACAACCGATTCTAATTTATCAAACACAATTATTCTCCCAGCGGTTTAATTATTTTTTTTACACTTTTTTCGGCCTTAACGCGTGGCACCATAAATTCCCTGCCACAACCGTCGCATTTGATCCGAAAGTCCATACCAATGCGGTTTACGGTAAAGGTATCGCACCCGCAAGGATGCTTTTTCTTCATTAAAAGCTTATCGCCGACAGATATATCCATTACCATAACTCCTTTGCATAATTATACAGTATATATTATATACCAATATTTAGAAAAACGCAATAAAAATAAATTGGGGTTTATCGCTTACGCGATTAAATAAGAAATAAGAAAGAATAAAGAATAAAATCGGTGTCGGCTTTGCCGACTGATATATATTCGTGCCGTAGGCACACATTATTTATTATTTATTATTTTTTCTTTATTCTTTTTTCTTTTGGGCGTTAGCCCGACAAACTACAATTTAAACCGCAATATAGAAAAAATCCCTTTCGGACAAAATATCCGAAAGGGATTTAAATTTTTATCTTACAATTACATTAAGCTTCTGTAAATTGCGATAATATCTTCAACTGAAACTTCGCGGGGGTTACCGGGACGGCAAGCGTCGTTGTAAGCATCGAGAGCCAAAGCATCAATATCTTCTTCCTTAACAACACCCTTAAGTGAGGTAACGATGCCAACGTCTTCAGCAAGCTTGCGAACTGCTTCAACAGCAGCTGCGCGGTATTCTGCTTGAGTCATGTTTTCAACGCCTTCAACACCCATAGCGATAGCGATGTCACGATATTTGGTACCTGTGTAATCAGCATTGAAAGCCATTACTGCGGGTAACAAGGTAGCGCAAGCTTTACCGTGAGGCATATCATAGTATGCTGAAAGGGTGTGAGCCATTGAGTGGTCAACACCGAGACCAACGTTCGAGAAGCCCATACCTGCGATGTATTGACCAAGAGCCATACCTTCGCGGCCTTCAGCCTCGTTCTTAACAGCGCCACGGAGTGAACGGCCGATAACTTCGATTGCCTTGATGTGGAACATATCAGAAAGTTCCCAAGCACCCTTAGTTATGTAACCTTCGATAGCATGGGTCAAAGCGTCCATACCGGTAGCAGCGGTAAGACCTGCAGGCATTGAAGACATCATATCTGGGTCAACAACTGCAACAACAGGAATATCGTTAGTATCAACACAAACAAACTTACGCTTCTTTTCAACGTCGGTAATTACGTAGTTGATAGTAACTTCAGCTGCGGTACCTGCGGTGGTAGGAACAGCGATAGTAGGAACGCACTTATTCTTGGTGGGAGCAACGCCTTCGAGTGAACGAACGTCAGCATATTCGGGGTTAGTAATGATAATACCGATTGCTTTTGCGGTATCCATTGCAGAGCCGCCACCGATAGCAACGATGCAATCAGCTTCCATTTCTTTGAAAGCAGCAACGCCGTTTTGTACGTTTTCGATTGTGGGGTTTGCCTTGATATCTGAATAAATGCCGTAAGCGATACCTGCATTATCCAAAATATCGGTAACCTTTTTAGCTACGCCAAACTTAATAAGATCGGGGTCGGTAGCAACGAAAACCTTTTTAAAACCACGTTTTGTGATTTCTTCGGGGATTGCATTAATAGCCCCTGCGCCATGGTAAGAAGTTTCATTAAGAGTAAATCTGTTCATTGAAATCATTCCTTTCATATTTATATGTTAATTATATAACAATCTTTTCAAAGTTGCAAGAGTTTTTAAAAAATAGACATAATAGTGCACTATATAAAAAAGCACCCGATACAAAATCAAGTGCTTTATAATTTAAACTTATGCGCCCCAATATTTTCTATCAAGACTTCTAAAAGATATTGCCGAGAAAACGTGACGCTTTTCAATAT
>JAZQWD010000171.1:0-4539 GCA_045632165.1 Acutalibacteraceae bacterium
CCCTCGATATTTTCGGAATTATGACCCATAAACACTTTTACACCAAGCGCCTTAACACGCTTTAAGGGGTCGCTTTCATTATTGTCAGAACCGGTTAAAATATAACCCTTGCTGTGCAAAATTTCGGCAAGCGGACACATACCGCTACCGCCGATACCAATCATATGAATTCTTTTTACTTTATCAATAATTTTATCTTCTTCGCGTTGCAATTTCATAATAAAATCTCCTTACAACATTTATACAACTAAATATTATACTACCTTTATAATAAAAAATAAATACTTTTTTGGCAGGTGAACAAAAATAATGTTCAAAATTCCCGAAAAAATAGAATACGTTATTGAAAAACTCACTCAAAACGGGTTTGAAGCGTATATTGTCGGCGGCTGCGTGCGTGATACTTTGCTTTTGAAAACTCCCCACGATTACGACGTTACGACCTCAGCCACACCCGAAGAAATTATTTCGGTTTTCGACCGCACAATACCGACGGGTATAAAACACGGCACGGTTACGGTTTTAATCGATAATGAACCGATTGAGGTTACCACCTTCCGTACCGACGGTGAATATACTGACGCTCGCCGACCCGACAGCGTTCAGTTTGTTCGCAATTTAAAAGATGACCTTTCCCGCCGTGATTTTACGGTAAATGCCATGGCTTATAACCATCAAAATGGGCTTTGTGACTTGTTCTGCGGTCGGGATGATTTGGCTAATAAAACACTCCGCGCGGTAGGCGACCCCGAAACCCGTTTTAGAGAAGATGCGCTTCGCATTTTACGGCTTTTCCGCTTTGCTTCAACACTTAATTTTAAAATTGAAGAAGATACTTTTAATGCCGCTATAAAATGCGCGGATTTACTGCCGAAAGTCAGCATCGAGCGTATTATGACTGAGCTTAAAACCGCTGTACTCGGCGAAAATTTTAAGGTTATAAAACCGCTTATCGACTGCGGCGGGCTTGAGTTTATAGGCATAACCCAATGCCCCGATTTTGATTTAATAAAAGCACATCGCACAAGACCGAATTTATGCCTTTATTTACTGCTTTCTAGCGAAATAAAATGCGATTTAAAGCTTTCTAACAAAGAAAAATCATATATCGAGGGACTAAACAAATTAATGCCGCTACCGTTTGAAACCAAAGCCGATATAAAGCGGTGTCTAGCCACTTCAAACGAAGAAATTACCCGCGATTATTTGGCACTAAAAAACACACCCGATACCCTTTTAAACGAGGTTTTGGAAAACAAAGAGCCCTATCTTATAGGTCACCTTAAAATTACGGGCAACGACCTAATAGACCGCGGTATAAAGGGCGAAAAAATTGGCGAAATTTTAAGCCGATTACAGCAAAAGGTTATAGAAGACCCCACCTTTAACACCAAAGCAAAACTTTTAAACGAAATAGTGTAACATACCATAAAAAGCGCCATAAACTGTAATGTACAGCACGGCGCTTTATTTTTTTATATATGTGGTGGTAAGTATGAAACGGGTATTAATTATTGGCGGCGACAATCGGTTAAGGGTTGCAAAAAAACAGCTTGATAAAGAAAATTTTTATGTTGAAACCTTAGGTCTTTATCCCGATGATAACGGCAGTATTGAAAACGCCGATATTATACTTTTACCCGTACCCACAACAAAGGACGGTAAAACGGTTTTTTCCCCTTTAAGTGACCGAAAAATATACCTTGACGAAATTAGTAACCGTATAAATAATCAACTGATTTTATGCTGCAATTATAGGTTCGAGGGTAAAAACTATATCGATTATAACCAGCTTGATAGCTTTGCACTTTTAAATGCTGTCCCCACCGCCGAGGGTGCGATTGCACTTGCTATAAACGAAACTGATTTTACCCTTTGGAAAAGCAAAATTTTGGTTATCGGTTACGGTAGGGTTGGTAAAATTGTTGCCGACCGCCTAAAAGCGCTTGGCGCAAATGTTACGGTAAGCGCCCGAAAGCCACGTGATTTTGCCACGCTATCCGCCCTTGGCTTTAAATATATAAACACCGAAACACTGTGCAATATTTATCTTGATTATGATATAATTTTCAATACGGTTGACGTCACGGTTTTAAGCGATAGCGCCCTACAAAATTGCCCCGCCGATTTAATAATCGACCTATCATCGAAAGGCGGCTTTAATCTTAATTATGCCAAAGCGCTTGGTATAAAGGCATTCAAACCGGGCGGAATACCCGGGGTATGCGCCCCGAAAACCGCAGGCGAAATTTTAGCAGAAACCGTACGCGAGCTTATATAAGGAGAAATGCAAATTGGAAAACATAACCTTGGGATATGCTTTTACGGGTTCCTTTTGCACCCTTAAAGCGTCCCTTTCGGCTTTGGAAAATCTTTCAAAACTACCAATAAAAATTAAACCCATTATGTCGGAAATGGTTTATAAAACCGACACCCGCTTTTTTAAAGCAAATGATTTAATTGAAAAGGTTGAAGAACTTTGCGGCGAAAAGATTATTCACGATATCGTCGGTGCAGAACCAATTGGCCCTAAAAATTTACTTGATATTTTAGTTGTTGCCCCCGCAACGGGTAACACCCTTTCAAAAACAGCGCTCGGTATTACCGACACCGCGGTTACAATGGCTATAAAAGCCCACCTGCGCAACAATAAACCCGTTGTTTTGGGAATTGCAACAAACGATGCTTTGGGCGGAAGCGCTAAAAATATCGGACTGCTTCACAACACAAAAAATATTTATTTTGTGCCCTACCGTCAAGATGACCCGCAGGGTAAAAACAACTCTTTAATATGCGATTTTTCGCTTATTGAAAAAACGGCAGAAGAAGCACTAAAAGGCAAACAATTACAACCGGTTATTATTTGACAAATACATCCTTTTGATATATAATGTTTAAACACATTATTTTCAAAAGGATGTTTTATTTGGGTATTTTTGAACTATTCATTTTAGCTGTCGGCCTTTCAATGGACGCTTTTGCCGTTGCAATTTGCAAGGGTCTTGCAACTCAAAAGTTAAAACCCCGCCATATGCTTACTGTGGGTGCATGGTTTGGTGGATTTCAGGCGCTTATGCCCCTTATCGGCTACTTTTTAGGTACTGCTTTTGCTAAATACGTTACCGCGATTGATCACTGGATTGCATTAGTTTTGCTTTGCGGTATAGGCGGTAATATGATTAAAGAATCCTTCGAAAAAGAGGAAGAGGAATGTGACTGTGGCTGTAACGGTTACGCCTTTAAAACAATGTTTGTAATGGCAATTGCCACCAGTATTGATGCATTAGCGGCAGGTATTTCACTTGCGATGGATTTAAACGGCAACAATACCTACGCCTTTATTGCGGTTGCGTTTATTGGTGTTATAACCTTTACCCTTTCGGCAGTTGGTGTTAAGATTGGTAATATTTACGGCGCTAAATTTAAATCAAAGGCCGAATTTACAGGCGGCGCGATTTTAATTTTACTTGGTATTAAAATAGTGCTTGAACATTTGGGTGTAATTAATTTTTAAACCAAAAAGAACTTGGCTATAGCCAAGTTCTTTTTATTTTTACATCTTACCGATAAATTCGTCAATAGATGC
This sequence comes from Acutalibacteraceae bacterium, assembly GCA_045632165.1. GTDB lineage: Bacteria > Bacillota > Clostridia > Oscillospirales > Acutalibacteraceae > UBA737. The sequence goes on from JAZQWD010000171.1 coordinate 3,587, forward strand.
ATCATCTTTAAAATCAACCTCACAGGGCTTTTTAGAAAGTGACCAATACTCGGTAATTTCGTTTGTACCACCGTTTTCTACCCTCTTAACGTCGGAAAGACTTTCAACCTCAATCATAACGTTATTTGTATAGGTTTCAAACGAGCAGTTACCGTCGGGATAAGGAAGTTCTCCGTGCTTTGCATCATAGCGCTTTGTGAAAACGTCGTCACCCAAAACATAATGAACGGTACCGTCGTTAAGGTCAAAGCCGAGCTTAGCAGGTGTGGTTGCATTAACATCTTGTGTAACTACAACGTACTTTTTACCGAAACGTAAACGGCTATCGCTAAGATCAGTATAAGGCCAAACCGAAATATTGCGGTTTGGCAAATAACCCGTATCGTTAGTGTTCATAGGAATAATAAGATTACCGCCTGCCGAACATACCGCAATTACCCAAACGGAAAATTCTTTTTCCTTACCGCTAATATTTTTAACAGTAGCATTAACTGTCATATCAGCGGTATCAGCCGCCATTTTAATGGTAACGGTCTTTAAAATACCAACCTCTTCGTCAGGAAGCGCATAAAATACAACACTGTCATCGTTTACGGTGTAGCTAACGGGTCTATCATCGGGAGTATAAGTTTCGGGGTAATCTTCGGGAGTAACCCAAACACGATAACCGCCAAAGCTTTCCCAATGTCTGCCCTCGCCGAAAAATGCGTGGTAAGCATCATCGTCTTTCCAACTAAAGTCGCTACGGTTGTCGTTCATAATGTTTTGACCGCCAACGTAACCGAAACGGATAATACGCGGACCAATATCAATAGTCACGTATGCTTCGATAATACCGTTTGAAATGCTTACTACCTTGCCATAATCCTTATAGCTTTCAATAACGTTTACATTTAACATAATTAACACTCCGTTTTAATTAAATTTGCTTTATATTCGTGCCCGCACTCTTG
>JAZQWD010000172.1:0-14033 GCA_045632165.1 Acutalibacteraceae bacterium
TATAGGACAACATTCGCTTAACTATTGTTAAATAAAAATAATTCTTAAACCATACCCCATCATCGTTTTTCGGTGGTGGGTTTATTATTTCTTTTTTGGTAAATTCTATAACTAAGCAAAAATATAAAATTGCAATTTGGAAAATTATGTGTTATATTTAATCTATAATCCTTAAAAATATGAAAGGAACATATTATGAAGCTTAATTACAAACGCGTTTTACTTGTCGGTATGGCATTTTTCCTTATATCGGCTTTCTGGCAAGCGTATGACGCAATAACTCCACTTATTTTAACAAACCACTTTGGTTTGCCACAATCGGTTTCGGGCGCGGTTATGTCTATCGACAACGTTTTGGCGGTATTTTTATTACCTATTTTTGGCGCAATATCCGATAGACGTAATACACGTTTTGGCAAACGTACACCATTTATCTTTTTCGGCACACTTGCGGCGGTGATTTCATTTATCGGTCTTACCTTTGTTGATAATTATCAGATTTCTAAACTTGTTGCAAAGGGTATTCCCGAACTTGCTAACGCGTCTGACGATGTGGCAATGCAATTCGCACGCGAGCAAGCATTAAAATTAACAATTGAAAATCCGTGGCCGCTTATTGGATTTATTGCAACACTTTTGGTTGTGCTAATTTCAATGGCAACCTTCCGTTCTCCTGCCGTTGCATTAATGCCTGACGTTACGGTAAAGCCCTTACGTTCAAAGGCAAATGCAATCATTAATCTTACAGGTACTGCGGGCGGTATTATAGTGCTTGTTTTAGGTATGGTTTTTGCCACAAGTAAAAATCTTTATATGCAATACACAGGTTACGTTGCTGCAGTTTGCGGTGTTATGCTTTTGGGCTTTATAATTTTCCTTTTAACCGTTAAGGAAAAGAAATGGGCAGCTGAAATGGAAGCCGATACTATTAAATACGGTCTTGACACGCCCGATGAAACCACTGCATCAACCAAAAGTGGTCTTACAAAAAGTGAGCTTACTTCCCTTTTATTAATTCTTGCGTCGGTTGCATTGTGGTATATCGGTTATAATTCAATCACAAGTAAATATTCAGTATATGCTTCTAATATTTTGGGATTTGACTTTAACTTCACCCTTATCGTAGCACAAGCCGCGGCGGTTGTTACCTATATTCCCGTTGGTATGATTGCTTCAAAAATCGGTCGCAGAAAGACTATTTTAGCAGGTGTTTTAATTTTAGCAACTGCTTTCACAATTGGTATTTTTATTACACCTAAAACACCCGAAATTATTATGTATCCCGTATTTATGCTTGCGGGTGTAGGTTGGGCAACCATTAACGTTAACTCGTTCCCCATGGTTGTTGAACTTGCCAAGAAGGGTGACACAGGTAAATACACGGGCTATTATTACACCGCTTCAATGGCAGCACAAATTGTAGCGCCTATTCTTTCAGGTTTTCTTTATGATGCTTTGGGTATGCGTTACGTGTTCTTTACTTTTGGCGCAATTTTCGTATTTTTCTCATTTATAACCATGTTCTTTGTAAAACACGGCGATTCAAAACCCATTCAAAGCAAAAGCAAATTAGAACAACTTGATATTGATTAAAATAAATTCCCCGCATATCGGGGAATTTATTTTTTCTATCTTGAAAACAAAACACCAAAAGCTTATAATGATTACAATACACTTTTAAAGGTGGGTTATTATGCAAATTATCGGTATTGATATAGGCACAACAAGTATTTGCGGTGTTTCCGTTGATGCTGAAAACGGTAACGTTTTAAAATCCAAAACCGTTAATAGCGAGGCATTTTTAGACAGCGATAAGCCGTTTGAAAAAATTCAATCACCCGCTAAAATTATTGCTACTGCAAGCGATATTTTAGATGATTTAATAACCGATGAAACTGCCGCTATCGGTGTTACGGGGCAAATGCACGGCATAGTTTATACTAACCAAAACGGTAATGCCGTAAGCCCACTTTACACTTGGCAGGACGGTCGCGGTAACGAGCCGTATTTAGATACAACCTATGCAAAACACCTTGGGAGTTTTTCGGGTTATGGCTGTGTAACTGATTTTTATAACAAAGTAAATAATCTCGTACCGAAAAACGCCGTTTCTTTTTGCACCATTCACGATTATTTTGTAATGACACTTTGTGGTTTAAAGAAGCCCGTTATACACACCACAAATGCCGCATCATTTGGACTTTACGATATAGAAAACAATCGTTTTACAAATAATTTTTCACCCAAAATCACAAACGATTTTATAATTGTTGGTAAATACAAAAATATTCCTGTTAGCGTGGCTATTGGCGATAACCAAGCAAGCGTTTTTTCAACACTTAAAAGCCAAAACGATTTACTTATAAACGTTGGTACGGGAAGTCAAGTTTCTATTATTTCCAACAAAATAATAAAAGGTAAAAATTTAGAGGTAAGACCTTATTTTGACAATAAATATTTAATAGTTGGTGCAGCGCTTTGCGGCGGTAGAGCATATTCGATGCTTAAAGATTTTTATAAGGCAATTTTATCAAAAAACAGCGATATTACCGATGATGAAGTTTATAAAATAATGGACGAAATGCTTGAAAGCAACTCACCCACCCTTTCGGTCGATACTCGCTTTGCAGGCACTCGCCAAAACCCCGATATAAGCGGAAATATAACTGGTATCACCACCGAAAACTTTACTCCCGCGGCATTAACAAAGGGTGTACTTTTAGGTATGTGTGATGAGCTTCATAATATGTTCAAAGCTATGAAAACCGAAATTACGGGTATAGTCGGCTCGGGCAACGGAATAAGAAAAAATAACGCTTTTATTACGCTTTGTGAAGAAAAGTTTAATAATAAAATGAAAATCCCCCTTCATTTAGAAGAAGCCGCTGTAGGCGCGGCGCTTTTTAGCGGTATTGCCGCCAATATTTTCAAAAGCCGAGCAGAAGCACAAAAAATTATAAATTACAGGTGATGTTATGGATATTTTACATTCGGGTGAGCTTTATTTGCCTATGGGCGACGAAATTATGGAAGAACAGTTTAAATGCCTTGAAAGACTGTATGAATTTAATCAAACTCGCCCTTCCGAATTTGAAAAACGCCAAAAAATGCTTAAAGAAATGTTTGGCGATATCGGCGAAAACTGTTATATCGAGCCACCCTTCCACGCAAATTGGGGCGGTAAGCACTGTCACTTTGGTGATTGGGTTTATGCTAATTTTAACCTTACAATGGTTGACGATACTCATATCTACGTTGGCGACAACACTATGTTTGGTCCAAACGTTACGGTTGCAACTGCAGGACATCCAATCTTGCCCGAGCTTCGTGAGCAAGGCTATCAGTATAATTTTCCCGTACATATCGGTAAAAATTGTTGGATTGGTGCAGGCGCAATAATCGTGCCGGGTGTCACTATTGGGGATAACACCGTTATTGGTGCGGGTAGCGTTGTTACAAAAGATATTCCCGCAAATGTTGTAGCGGTAGGTAATCCTTGCCGCGTTATGCGAGAAATTAGTGACCACGATAAAGAATTTTATTTTAAAAACCGAAAAATTAGTAAGGAGATTTTAAAATGAAAATTACACAAATTGGTAACATAACCGACGGACAAGATGGTGCGGTTTTCGGTGGTCTTTTATTCCGCTTTAAAACAAACGGGCTTTGCTACATCTATGACCTTGAAAACTTAACGATCGAGCAAAAATCACCTATCGTTTCAATTTTTTCTCTTGATAAAGCCGATAAGATTATTCCTCACAGTAACTCGGTAGTTTTCGGTAACGAATATTATAACGATGATGACGAATTCCCTCTTCTTTACAGTAATATATATAACAACTACGCGAAAAGCGATAATAAGCTTACGGGCGTTTGCTGTGTTTATCGAATTTGGCGTGAGGAAAACGAGTTTAAAAGTCAACTTGTAGGATTTATTGAAATTGGTTTTTCAAATGACGCGCTTTGGTCAACAGGTGACGATGTTCGACCTTTCGGCAACTTTGTAATCGATAACGAAAAAGGTCTTTACCACGCTTTCACAATGCGCGATAAAGACCAAAAAACAAGATATTTTTCTTTTAAGCTTCCAGATATTTCAAACGGAATAATTGACGAAGAATTTGGTGTTAAAAAGGTGGTGCTTTCGAAAGAAGATATAATTGATACCTTTGACACCGACTACCACCACTTTATTCAGGGCGCGTGCTGTGAAAATGGTGAAATTTATTCACTAGAGGGCTTTAGCAGTGACGCGGTTAATCCCCCCGCACTTCGCATAATTTCAGTAAAAGATAAAAAGCAAACCAAGTGCATCTATTTTTCTGATTTTGGTTTAACTATTGAACCCGAACTTATCTATTTTGAAAACGGAGTTTGCTATTACTGTGATAACCATGGCAACCTTTATACAATTAATTTTTGAAGATAATATATAAAATAAAAACGCGTAGGAATTATCCTACGCGTTTTAAATTAATTATTTATTATGACCGGTTTCTGATTGATTATAGCTTGAAGTTGTTTTCTTCTTTTTGCTTACAACAACTACTGCAATAACTGCGCCAAGCACTACAACAGCACCGCCAACAATAGCAATAATTATCCAAGGTTCTAAAACAAATCCTTCATCGCCATCTGTCTGAACCTGTTGATTGCCAATTGCATTAGGGTCAAATGGCTTACCGCCATTATTTGGCTTGCTGGTAATACCGCTTTGATTATCGGTATTATCGTTAGAATCGTTATTGGTATTGTCGTTATTTGTGTTATTGTCGTTATTTGTGTTATTGTCGTTGTTATTGTTGTTATCATCATTGGTGTCACCTGAAGGAACATCACTGTTAGTATCGTCCTGATTGCCACCTTGATTACCATCGTTGTCGTTATCACCGGTGTTGCCGCCTTGGTTACCGCCTTGGTTACCACCTTGGTTACCTTGCTTAGCTTCACCTGAGGGTGTAGTCATATTTTTAGGTGCTGACTTGCCAAACAAAAGCCAAGCAAGTTCAGGATAGTCAACAAATACGTTACGGTTACCTGTAATTGATTGAACTGCGTCGTTACGGCCCATTTCCCAAGTGTCAACGGGGTCTTCTTCCATCCATTCAAGTAAGGTGCTTAAATCCTTCATTACACCGCTTGTGCCCCACATTCTTGTGGTGTTACCCCAACGAACGAAACCGTAAAGCACGATGCGGGCACAGTCACCCTTAACTTCGTCATCAGGTTCAAAATAACCGCTGCCTGTGCCGTATGCCTTATTACCGCGTGAACCGTTTTCGCTCGACTTAGTAGGACGAAGCATCATCATATCTGCGCTGTCGCCGGATGCACGACCGCTTTCAAGACACTTACTGTCAGGCCAACAGTGTTCGCGGTTGTATGTAGCACCGCCATCCCAAGTACTGTTTACAAGTGTACCTGAATAGAAAGAAACTAACTTTGTATCATTATTTGAAACACAGTCAGTATACTTATATAAGCCACGTGTTTTTTGATAGTTATGACTAAAGTTAACTTCCATAAGGGTTTGGAGTGCTTCATATAAAGCGCTTGAAGGAGAAGCAGTCTGACCCGATTCGCCCTTTAATTTTGAAAGCTTTTCAAAGGTGTTATTGCCTGTATAGTATGCGGTAGCATATTTTGAAAGAAATACGCAATCTTCATCGCGTGCACCCCAGTTTTTGATGCCCTTAGTAACGGCATAAGTTTGAGAAGCACTTGAAGTGTTGTAGAATTGATAGAGTACGTCGTTTGCATTTTTGTAACCCGTAGCAGTTGTTTTTGCGCTTACGTTTGTAAAGCACATTACAACAAGTAACATTAATGCAGTAACTAACGAAATTGAACGTTTAAATAATTGTTTCATCGCATAATACCTCATTTTATTATTTTGCTCTTACATTATAACATACTTTTTGTAAAAATAAAGAACTTTTTGAAAAATTTTGAAGTTTTATTGCATTATATAAAATTTAATGCTAAAATAAACTTGATTGGATGGTGTAATTAATGAAAAACAACTCTTGGGGCAAGCTGATAAAACGCTTTTTGCCATACTACAAAAAATACATACCTACTTTAATTTTCGATTTATTTTGTGCTTCACTTACAACAGTGTGCGAAATCGTATTACCTCTTATTGTAAGGTACATAACCAACACCGCTTTAACCGATATTTCAAAACTTACAATAGGTAGTATTTTAACAGTCGGTGGTATATATCTTGTGCTAAAGCTTATCGATGCGGCGGCAAATTATTATATGGCATCTATAGGTCACATAATGGGTACGAAAATTGAAACTGATATGCGTACCGATATGTTCGACCATTTACAAAAGCTTTCTTTTAAGTATTACGATAACACCAAGGTTGGCAGCTTAATGTCACGTATGACAAGCGATTTGTTTGACATTACCGAATTTGCCCACCACTGCCCCGAAGAATTGCTTATTGCAGGTATTAAAATAATTTGTTGCTTTGCTATATTGGCAAGTATGAATATTTGGTTAACACTTATTATATTTGTTGCCCTTCCGCCAATGATTTTTGTTTTAAGCATTTTTAACCGCAAAATGCGTTCGGGCTTCCGCGAATCACGTAAACAGGTTGCCGAACTTAATTCGCAAATTGAAGACAGTCTTTTGGGTATTCGCGTTGTTAAATCATTTGCGGGCGAAGACCTTGAAGCCGAAAAATTCCAAAAAGGCAACGTAGGTTATCTTGGTATAAAATCAAAGGTTTATCACTATATGGCGGCTTTCCACTGTACCACAAGCGTTTTGGACGGTGTGCTTTACATTTTAGCCGTTGTTGCAGGTGCTATTTTCATTATTTACGACGGCTTAAACCCTGCTGATTTAATAGTTTTCTTAATGTATATTACTACACTTTTAAGTTCTATTCGCAAAATTGTTCAGTTTGCCGAGCAGTTCCAACGCGGTATGACAGGCATTGAACGCTTTGGCGAAATAATGGAAACCGAACCCGATATAACCGATAAACCCGATGCAGTCGAACTTAAAAATATTAAGGGTGATATCGAATTTAAAAACGTTACATTTAAATACACCGAAGAAACCGACGACGTGCTTTCACATCTTGATTTAAAAATCCCCGCAGGTAAAAACATTGCTTTAGTCGGTGAATCGGGCGGTGGTAAGACCACAATTTGCTCACTTATTCCCCGTTTTTACGAGATTTTAGACGGCTCTTTAACGGTTGACGGCATTGATATTCGCGATATTAAAATTAAATCACTCCGTTCACAAATCGGTGTTGTTCAACAAGACGTATATTTGTTCTCAGGCAGTGTTCGTGAAAATATTGAATATGGCAAGCCGGGTGCTACCGACGAAGAAATTATTGCCGCGGCAAAGCTTGCGGGTGCTGACGAATTTATAAACACTCTGCCAAACGGTTATGATACCTATGTAGGTGAACGCGGTGTTAAGCTTTCGGGCGGTCAGAAGCAACGTATTAGTATTGCGCGCGTATTCCTTAAAAATCCCCCTATCTTATTATTAGACGAAGCTACAAGCGCACTTGATAATGAAAGCGAACGCTTAGTTCAAAAATCGCTTGAGCACTTATCACAAGGTAGAACTACACTTACTATCGCTCACCGCCTTACCACCATTAAAAATGCTGATAATATTATTGTTTTCGGTAAAAACGGTATAATGGAAACAGGCACCCACGATGAACTTTTAGCCAAAAACGGTTCCTACGCCGAATTGTATAACACATCATTCAAATAATAATTTAAGCCACTTCAAAAATGAAGTGGCTTTTGTTTTTTAAGTTATATTAACTTTTTAAACTCTGAAATGTACGCGTTTTTAATAAGTGTGTGACCTGCGGGTGTGGGATGTACGCCGTCGGTTGTCCAATAATTGGGAGCGGCTTTTTTGCAAGCTTCGTCAATAATCGGTTGCATTTCAATAAGGGGTAAATTATATTTTTTTGCAATTCTTTTAACCGCTTCGGCCTTTTCAGCTACGTCAATCTTGAATTGTTCTAAACGGTCGGGCATTTCAGCGGTGTTGCAAGTGCAGTTGCCCTCAACAACATAAGGCGCAATTAAAATAAGTTTAATATTTGGTAAAGCAGCAAAAATTTCATCAAGCATAATTTGATAAACCTTTTCAAACTTAGGTGTATCAACACCGTTTTGATATAAAATTTCGTGCCAGCTATCATTGACACCGCAATAAATACTTGCGTAATCCGGCTTAAAATTTAAAAAATCGCTCTTAATACGGGCGTATAAATCAACAATACGGTTGCCGCCGATACCCATATTTTTAAATTCAAATTGGTTAGGGTATTCTAAGCTCAATTCACCGCTTACCATGGTAGCATAACCTGCGCCCATACCACAAAAAACGTCTTCTCTACGGCAAGCATCTGTTATTGAATCACCAAAAAATATTACTCGTTTCGCCATATATATCACCCTTAAAAGTTTATTGTGTTAATTTTACAATATAATATTCTTTATTACAAGTGCATTTTTTTGTTAAAAGGTCAACTTTTTTATTATATTATAATTCAATGATTTTGAAATTTTTCTTGACAGTTGAACAGTTATTCAATTATAATAGTTGAACAATCATTCAATTGAGGAGATAAAAATGCCTAAAAACGAATTTATTTGTGACTGCCACCCCATTGATGAGGAATTAGTTTTAAAAACAAAAAACGCAATGCCGAATAACGAAGCATTAAAAACACTTGCGGCTTTTTTCAATATAATCGGTGATAACACACGCTGTAAAATTTTATTTGCTTTGAAAGAAAATCCTATGTGTGTTTGCGATTTAGCCAACGTGCTTTCTATGACAAAATCATCAATTTCGCACCAGCTTAATAAAATGAAAACTGCAGGAGTTGTGAAATGCGAAAAAATCGGAAAACAGGTTTTTTATTCACTTGATGACAACCACGTTTTCGATGTTTTTGATATTTCGCTTAAACACATAAACCATAAGTGCAAGGAGAAAACAAATGAAAAGTGAAAAAAATATTTTAATTGCCTTTTTACTAAATCTCGCCTTTTCAATATTTGAATTTTTTGGCGGCATTTTCACGAATAGTATTGCAATTTTATCTGACTCAATTCACGATATGGGCGATGCGGCAAGTATTGGCATTGCATATTTGCTTGAAAAGAAAAGCAAAAAGCAACCCGATAATACCTATACCTACGGTTATTTGCGTTATTCAGTAATCGGCAGTCTTATAAGCACTTTAATTTTGCTTGTCGGCTCAATTTTAGTGGTTATAAACGCTATAACCCGCATTATTAACTCTGTTAATATTAATTATAACGGTATGATAATTTTTGCAGTTGTCGGTGTTATCGTTAATTTATTTGCGGCTTTTTTCACCCGTCACGGTGACACCTTAAACCAACGGGCGGTAAATCTTCATATGCTTGAAGACGTGCTTGGATGGGCGGTTGTGCTTATCGGTGCGATTGTTATGCGTTTTACCGATTTTAAGCTTATTGACCCTATTTTATCAATCGCGGTTGCAGTATATATCTTTATTCACGCTTTTAGCCACTTAAAGGAAGCACTAGATTTATTCCTTGAAAAAATCCCCGAAGGTATAGACATTGATGAAATCAAGCACCATTTATTAGAACTTGAAGGTGTATTAGACATACATCATATCCATATATGGAGTATTGACGGCAGTCAAAATTACGCAACAATGCATATTGTAACCAATGCTAATCATTTAGAAATAAAAAAAGCGGTTAAGGAAGAACTTCGCGAACACGGCATTGTTCACGCCACTCTTGAGCTTGAAAGCGAAAACGAACCCTGCGAAGATGAACATTGCCACACTCACAGCAGTTGCAGTCATCATCACCATCATCACTAAATTTAAGCTCCGAGCATATTATGTTAAAAAATATGCTCGGAGCTTTTTTATATGAACAATAATTTTTTACAACCTATATTTAATGAAAAAGACCTTACGGTTTATGAAAACTTTATAAATTCAAACGATTTTAAAAATGCAAAAAACGAAACCTTTTCTTCGTTTTTAAATAACTCTATAGGCAAAAATATTAAAATTTATGTTGCTGTCGGCAACCAATTAACCGCCCGACAAGGTAAGCTTTTAGGGGTTTATAGCAATTATTTAATCATAACCAAAAATCACGAAAAAATCGCAATTAGATTATCAGAAATTAAGTTTATATCATTTGCTTAAATTGGGAGTTTAGTAGGGTCGCACCTGTGTGTGCGACCGCAAAAAACGGAACGACACATAGGTCGTTCCCTACGCGTGCCTACAATTCAACTGAGCGCTAAACTATAATTTGAACCTCAAAAAGACAATAAAAACCGCGTCGGAAAATCGACGCGGTTTTTATTAGCATTGCTTCATAAGACGAACGTAAAATTCGGTAGCTTTAAGGGCGGTTTCAACCCTTATTCTTTCGTTATTACCGTGAATAGTTGCGCGTTCTTCGCTAGTTAAATCCATTGCTGAAAAACGGTAAACCTTATCTGAAATACGACCATAATGGCGCGAGTCAGAGCATTGCATCATAAGGTACGGTGCTGCAATACTGCCCTTCCAGGTAGATACCACACTGCTTGCGACCTTATCATACGCTTCGCAGTCAGTAACAGAAATACGGCTAGGGTTCATACCGTGAATTTTAGTGATTTCCACTTTATCGTCTTTAACCGTTTTCTTTAAATATTCGAGCGCCGAATCCATAGTATCAGCGGGGTTTAAGCGCATATTTGAAACAAATGATGCTTCGGGCGGAATAACGTTTGAAGCCGCGCTTCCCTTTGCCTGTGTAAATGCAGTTGTTGTGCGCATTAATGCGTTAAGCTCACCGCCTTGCTTTTTGCAAAGCATATTTAAAACAGGTGAAAAACACCAAAGATTTGCAAAAATCATACGATAAATGAAATTTGAATGTCTGCCAAGAGTATCAAACATTTCTAAAACCGGTTTGGTAAGGTGCATTTTAAAGGGTTTGTTTTCAACCTTTAAAATTGCTTTTGAAAGGTTAATAATCGGCGAATTCGGCTTCGGTGCAGAAGCGTGACCACCTGCCGATTTTGAGGAATATTGAACGTCCATAAGACCCTTTTCAGCAATACCGATTAAACCGCAGGGTTTTGAAACACCGGGGAAAACGTTTTCTACAACCGCGCCGCCTTCATCAACAACAAGTGCAAGATTTATATTGTTTTCTTCAAAGTAATCCACAATATTTACAGCACCTTGACCGTTAATTTCTTCACCACCCGAAAAAGCAAAATAAATATCATTTTCGGGTACAAATCCGTCAGCAATTAACTTATCGGCGGCAGATAAAATACCGTTAACGGTAACCTTTGTGTCAAGTGTACCGCGACCCCAAATAACGCCATTTTCCAAAATTGCTTCAAATGGCGGTTTGTCCCACATTTCTTCGTTAACGGGTACAACGTCGTAATGCGCCATCATAACCGCGGGGGAATCGTGCTTTTTGCCCTGCCATAAAATAAGCACTCCCCTATCATCTAAAAGGGTTTGGGTACAGATTTTATAAACGTTTGGATAAAGCTTTGGAAGCTCGTTCAAAAGCCCCTCAAATTCGGCATCATCCTCTAAACTGCCATCTCTGTAAGATACGGTTTTAAAACGTACAAGAGTACGTAAATTTTCAATGATTTTATCATTTTCTAACGTAATTTCTTCATCAAAAACCTTGGCGTTTGCTTTTGGCTTAAAGTTCAAAGTACGAATAATAAGCACCGCTAAAAACAAGGCAACAAGACCTAAAATTATATAAAGGTAAATCATTTAAAGCATTCCTTTTTTATACATAATACGTGAACTAATAAGGGTAATTATTACACCAACGGGTGCCATAATACCAACCTCGCCTGAGGTAAGTGGTGTAAAGATAAAGAGTGCAAGCATAACCACCATAGGTATAATTGACATCTTCCAATTTTTTGAAACAAAAACAACCGCTAATCCACCGAAAAGTGCGGGTAAAAGTTGGTCAAAGGCAGGTTTTAAAACAGGACTTTCAAGTAAAGTTCCAATATCGGTAACAAGCATTAAAATTGCACCTACAGCCACAATTAAGGTAGTTACAATACTTGAAACAGCAATGGCAATAGTTGAAATAATTTCGCCTTCTTCGCTGTTTGCCTTAACCTCGGCTTTTTCCATAGCATCAAGCGCGCAAGGAAGCTTTAAGTTTGAAATATTACCCGTTACAAATGAAAGGTAAGAACCACCCGCACCAAGCATTGGAATATAGGTAATAACCTCAATAATACCAACTGCCCAATACATAGGAAGCACTGACAAAATCGCACGACCGAAAGCACCCCATTCAGGTGTGGCATTAAAGGCAATAGAAATAGTAAGCGGAAAAGCTAAAATAAGGGCTAATAGTGTAAATCCCCATATCTTACCGTCACGATGAACACTTTCAAGATAAGTCAATTCTTTCTTCATTTTCACACCCTCCTTAACCTAACCAATTTGTAATAGGTATAGCAATTGCCATACCACCGACTAAGCTTATCGGCAAAGCATAATCGGTTATCCATCTTGCCTTAAGAACCTTTGTAAGTACACCGCAAACAAGCATTAAAACTGCGGAAGAAAGCATTACAAGTGCTGGAATAAGCGCTGATATTTCACCTTTAAATACGCTAGAAAAATCCCAAAAAACGTAGCCCAAAAATGCCGAAATCATACCTAAAAACATAGCGTTAGAGAATATTTCGCTCCACTTTTTATCCATATTTTCAAGCTTTTTCATACCGCCTTGAATTTTCTTTGAAAGAATCGGTGTTAAAACAAGACCCATAATAATACCCAAAGTCATAACCCACGCAACCGTAACAAAGGTTGACGCCGATGTTATACCCTCGCCCATTTTAAGACCAAGTTCGTTTAAGGTATTACCCGCAGCTATCTTTTCATAAGAAAGCGAGCCGATAATAGAAAGACGCAGCCACGGAAGCGGAAGACCAAGCGACTTTGAAAGTGCTACAACACCCACAAGAATTGAAATTGCAGGGGCTATTGTAAATAAAGCCGCCGATGTAATTGTCTTTTTAAGACGTTTCTTGTCCATACCGATTTGCAAAGCTCTGCGATATGCACGAACCAAGAAATAAACCGACTGTGCAAGCACAACCGCAATTAATACCGCTACCATTATATAAAGTAACGGATGGTTTACATTAAATTCCATTTTTACCAAACCTTTCAGTTTATGATGATAATATATTATCATAACCCTAGCTTTTTGGCAAGAAATTATCGTTTTTTTATGAAAAACTGCAAATTTTGTATATATTTATAGGTATATTTGTTACGATTTTAACGAAATATCAAAAAATACTAAAAAATACTTTATTTTTAATGCAGAATTTGTTATAATGTTGTGGATACCGAAATAGTCGGTATTTTAGGTTTGTTTATAAAAAATTTGTAATTTTTTTAGGAGGTTGATTCAACAATGAGTCACAAGTATGTTTACCTTTTCTCAGAAGGCGACGCTTCAATGCGTGAACTTCTCGGCGGTAAGGGTGCTAACCTTGCAGAAATGACCAAAATCGGTCTTCCTGTTCCCCAAGGTTTCACCGTTTCTACCGAAGCCTGCACTCAGTATTATGAGGATGGCAGAAAAATCAACGATGATATCCAAGCTCAAATTATGGAATACATCGACAAAATGGAAGGCATCGTAGGCAAGAAGTTCGGCGATAAGGAAAATCCCCTTCTCGTATCAGTTCGTTCAGGTGCTCGTGCTTCCATGCCCGGTATGATGGACACTATTCTTAACCTCGGTCTTAACGAAGAAGTTGTTGAAACCATGGCTGCAAAGTCTGGTAACGCTCGTTGGGCTTATGACTGCTATCGTCGTTTCATTCAGATGTATTCTGACGTAGTTATGGAAGTTGGTAAGAAGTATTTCGAAGAGCTTATCGACAAAATGAAGGAAGAAAAGGGCGTTACTCAGGACGTAGACCTT